>JBPYEF010000267.1:0-11144 GCA_051985875.1 Hyphomicrobiaceae bacterium | reverse complement strand
CTCGCCAAGAACACCGGGGTATCCGTGCTGCTGACGACGCACGATCTGGGCTGCGCGTACGAGATCTGCGACCGGATCACGGTGATGTATGCGGGCCAAGAGGTCGAGGCGGCGCCGGTCGGCGCGTTCTTCCACCGCGCGCGCCACCCCTATACCGCACGTCTGCTCGCGAGCCTGCCGCGTCCGGGCCGCGTTTTCCAGGAGATCGGCGGCGAGATTCCAGGTCCGCTGCGGCCGCCCAGCGGATGCCGCTTCCACCCGCGCTGCGCGCGTGCCGACGCTGGCTGCCGCGCGCAGCGTCCGCCGGCAGAGGAGCTCGACGACGGCCATCGCGTGCGTTGCTTCCACCCGCTCGAGGCGAGGGGAGCATGAGCGGGGTACCGATCCTGCGCATCGAGGAGCTTGCCCGGCATTTCCCGGTGCGCAACGCCTTCGGCTGGACGACCGGTGAGGTGCGCGCGGTCGACGGGGTGTCGTTGCACGTGTACCCCGGCGAGACGCTCGGCATCGTCGGCGAATCCGGTTGCGGCAAGTCGACGCTCGGTAAGATGCTCGTTGGCGTGCATCCACCGGCGCGCGGCCGGATCATGTTCGAGGAGCACGACATCACGCTACGCGCCGCCCGCGTGCGGCACGGGGTGTCGGCCAAGGTGCAGTACTGCTACCAAGATCCCGGCCACTCGCTTGACCCGCGCTGGACGGTGCGGCGCAGCCTCGCCGAACCGCTCATCGTCCACACGCGGCTTGATGCTGGCGCGCGCGCGGCACGCATCGCCGAAGTCATGCGCCAAGTCGGTTTGCCGACCTCGCACCTGCTACTCTATCCGCACGAGCTCTCGGGCGGGCAGCAGCGGCGCGTCGGGCTCGCGCGCATTCTGATGCTGCGCCCGCGCGTGATTGTTCTCGACGAGCCGACATCGGGGCTCGATGTCTCGGTGCAGGCCTCGGTGCTGAAGCTGCTGCGCGAGCTGCAGGATGCCTTTGCGCTCACCTACCTGTTCATTTCTCATGACCTGTCGGTCATACGCAGCATCTGCGACCGCGTCGCAGTGATGTACCTTGGACGCATCGTCGAGCTGGCGCCGACGGACGTGCTGTTCACGGCTGCGAAGCACCCCTATACCCAATCGCTGATTGCGGCCATTCCCGATATCGGCGGCCGCCGCGTCACCGATGGTTTCACGCTCGAGGGCGAGCCGCCGGACCCCTCGCGCCTGCCGAGCGGCTGTCGCTTCCGCACGCGTTGCCGGCGTGCGGCCGCCGTGTGTGCGGGCACAGATCCTGCACTGCGCACCATCACGCCGGCGCAATCGGCGGCATGCCTACTTGCGTGAAAGCAATCCCGTTGTCTACCGCGCCGGGCATCACCGTGGTGCCCGCAGCGTCGGGCGACGACCGCACCGCACCGCCCTGGGGCGGGCTACCGGCGCAGCGCGGCCGATGCCGGGTTAGCCCGGCTTTCTCACGCCATGCGGTTAGTTCGGTGCCGAACGATCGGCAGGCGCCACTTGCATCTCGAGACGATTGGCGTGGCGGTGTAGCAGGCGCCATTCGCCGTCCTCGAAGCGGAAGATGTGCGTAACCCGGTTCGTCCATGTAACCGGCTGGTCGACGCCGGCGATGAGAGAGCGGAAGGTTTCCAAGTCGGTCGTGTAGGCCAAGTCGGCGGTGACGATGCGCGTCAGGTTGACGTAGCTGACCGTACCGCCGCGGACTTGTTGTCCGGCCCAGTCCCAGCGGTCGGATACCGCTTGCCATCCCTTCTCGAAGCCACCCCAACCGTAGAAGCTGGTCGCCTCCTCGGCGTGCGCATAGAGGGCCTTGATCGCCGCGGTGTTACCCTGCGCCACCAGCGCCATCGCTGCGTGCAGGCGCGCGGTGGCCGCAGCAAACGCCCGTTGCCGCCCCTCACTGTCCATCGCTCCGCTCCCTGCCTAGGCGCTGCGGTCTCGTGTGCGTCCCGCAGCAGCCTCTTGGAAAATGGCGAGTATACCGCGCGCTCGCGCCGGCGCACGGTCGCGGGGTGCGGTCAGCGCCCGAGGCGAGAGTGCGACCCCAGGGGAAACCGGGGCCGCAGCGCTTTTTCCGCCGGACGCCCGCCGAGACGCCTCCACCAAGACATCTCCACCGAGAGAGGCCGGTCCTGACGCAGGCTGCACCAACGGGTGAGTAGGCTGCGGTGGCCGCGGGCCTAGGGTCCCGCGGCCCTGCAGAGCCACCATTGCGTTGCCAGCGGGCGAACGCGCCCGATTGCGCAGACGCCGCACCGAGACGGCGATGCGGAGCGAAAGGCGCCACAGGGGCTGCTCGCAGAAAGCAATACCGCAGGGGCGCCCGCGCGTGGACGTGCTAGCGTGTGCGGCGTGGCTGCCGTGGAGCAAGGCCTCATGATCGACCATCTGGTCTTCGGCGTACCCGATCTCGCACACGCGGTCGACGTCGTCGCACGACAGTCGGGCGTGCGCCCCCGCGCTGGCGGGCGACATCCCGGTCGTGGAACCCACAATGCGCTGCTCGCGCTCGGCGGTCGTCAGTACCTCGAGATCATTGCCCTCGACCCCGCGCAGCCGAGCTCCGCCGAGCTGGCGTTTCCCGAGCTTCGCCACTTAACGGCCCCCGCTCTGATCGGCTGGGCGAGTGCCGTCGCCAGCATCGATGCGGCCCGGGATAGGGTGCGCGCGGCCGGCCTCCAGCCCGTCGGTCCGCTCGACGGCGCGCGGGCCACTGCCGATGGTCAGGTCCTGCGCTGGAAAACCCTGCGTATCGCCGAACCTCCGCCTTCCCTGCTTCCCTTCTTCATTGCCTGGGACGACATGACGCTGCACCCCTCGGTGGACGCCCCATCGGGATGCTTACTGACGGCGTTCGAGCTCACCCATCCCGATCCCGACTTGGTGCGCCGCCTGTTGTCCGCGCTCGGGCTGACGGCAACGGTTGTTGCCGGAGCGCGCGCGCAGCTGACGGCCCGGCTGCAGACGCCGAACGGGACGCTCGTGCTTGCTTGAGGCGACACTTTATGCCGCGCATTTACGCCGGTCGCGCCGTCACCTCGGTCCGACGCCAACCCGTAGGTGCCGGGCGGCCGCTGCGCTCAGTCCCGCTCGATCGGCAGAGAAGGGTCTTTGGCCCACTCGCCCATCGAGCCGTCGTACAGGCTGAGCCCGTCGTAGCCGAGTTCGTGCAACAGCAGCAGGTCGACGGTGGCGGATATCCCCCCGCCGCAGTAGCAGATGACGCGCTTATCGCCCGTCACTCCCGCGGCGCTGAACTTGGCACGGGCCGCCGCGCCCGCAAGCAGCTCCTTGCTCTGCGGATCGACAAGACTTGCCGCCGGCACGTTTACGCTGCCGGGTATGCGGCCCGGCCGACCGTAGCGGCTCTGCTCGCGGCCGCCGTGAAATTGTGGTCCGAGCGCATTGACGATCACGGTGTCTTGGCGTCCGAGGGCCGCAAGCACGACGTGGCGGTCGACGAACAAGCCCGACCTAGGCGCGGCGCGGAACGCGGCGCGCGGGTAGCCCTTGCTCGGGCCGCGCTCGCAAGGGCGTCCTTCGGCCAGCCATTTGTCGAAACCGCCGTTGAGGACCGCAACCCGGTCGCAACCGAGCGACCTCAGCATCCACCAGAAGCGTGTTGCCCACATCATGCTGCCGATGCTGTAGAGAACGACGCGGTTTTCCGCGCCGATCCCGTGCCTGCCGAAGGCCGCCTCGAGCTGCGCGCTCGGCGGCAGCATGAAGCGCAGGCGTGTCGTCTGGTCGGAGAACTCGCCCTGCAGATCGAGGTAATCGGCGCCGGGGATGTGCGCCGCCTCGAAGCCGTTCAACCCCGGCACGACGAGGTACGGGTCATCGCTTCCCTGCGGCGCGGGCGCGAGGTGGGTCGTGCAATCGAAGATCCTGAGCTCGGGATCGCCGAGCGTGTCTGCGAGTTCAGCGGTGCTGAGCAGCGCCTCGGGCATGGCGTTCCTCCTGGTATCCTTGGTCCTACGCTGCCAGCGATGGAGCCGTCGCGCGGCGTGCGCCTCACGCGGGCAGAATCGCCACTGCCCGCGTCCAGCCCGCCGAGGCGCGGTGCACCTTGACGGGAAAGCAGACGATCTCGAACCCGTCGGGCGGCAGCTGCTCGAGGTTGCTGAGCTTCTCGAGGTGTGAGTAGCCGATCTCGCGCCCGGCGCGGTGTCCCTCCCAGATCAAGCCAGCATCACCCGTCTCCGCCACCTTGCGCCGCGTGTGGGAGAAGGGCGCATCCCAGCTCCAGCCATCGGTGCCGACCAGGCGTATGCCCTGCTCCAGCAGCCAAAGTGTCGCCGCCTTGCCAACCCCGCATCCCCGGTCGACGTAGTCGTCTTGCCCGTAGCGTGCCCCGGCCGCGGTATTGACGACGACGATCTCGAGGGGGCGTAGCCGATGGCCAATGCGCTTCAATTCCCCCTCAAGATCGCCCGGAGTAGCGACATAGCCGTCGGGCAAGTGCCGCAAATCGAGCTTCACACCCGGCTGGAAGCACCACTCCAACGGTACCTCGTCGATGCGCCACGACGGCTCGCCGCCTGGCTTGAGCGCGTGGTTCATCGATGAGAAATAATGGTACGGCGCATCGAGATGTGTGCCGTTGTGCGTGCTGATGTTGCAGCGTTCGATCGCGGCGTATTCGCCGTCCGGCAACTGCTCGACCCGCACCCCCATGTATTCGGCCATGGCCGGTGCGGTCTGGTGATGATCGAGGTATTCGATGCTCGGTAGGGCGTAGGGCGGATCGCTCTTGATGCCGGTCCGCAGCGGCGAGGAAATGTCAATCAGCCGACGTCCCATGAGGTGCCCTTGGTGCTCCGCTTAACCGTCGCCTGCTCCCCGGCCCGGTGTCGCGCCGAGCGAAGGTGAGCGAGGCGATGGTAGCGGCAAAATCTCGCCAGCGATATCCCGAGGCGGCTCCGGCTCGCGGCGGGGATGCACGCCCAATCCTCAGGTGATGCCATCGGCATGTTCTGCGTCGGGCGGCGGGCGCCCCAACCGGTGTCGCCTCGGGCGCCGTGCGGCGTTGATGCCGCGAACGCCAGCGCGCATCGCCGCCTGCGCCCCTGGCGATGTCGCTGGTTGCCCGCGCCGTCCTCCCCGGGGCGGAAAGTCGCGTGGCGTCCGCCCTGTCCGGGATGAGCGGTTGGAGGCCAAGACGCGGCGCCTAGGCAATGTAGTCGGGTGGGCGCCAGCACGTTTTTCGGATAGAAGCTCGCGGGTCTATGCGCACGCATCGCGTGGGGTCGGCTCGTGGCGACGCCGCGCGCGAGATGGTGAGCAATCCTCCAGCAGCGACCCCGCGACTGCGCGGGGCAGTGACGTGACCGCACCGCGCAATCTTCTGCCCTCGCTGGCCATGCTCGCGGCCGTGTTCCTGTGGGCATCGGCGACGCCGGGCAGCAAGTTCGCGTTGAGCGAAATGGCGGTCGCCGAATTCGTCGTATTCCGGCTGGCGCTCGCCGCACTGGCACTATGGCTGCTGGTCCTGGCGACCGGAGCGAAGGCCTCGCTGCGCGCGGTCGGCTGGCGGCCCTTGGCGATGGGCCTGCTGGAGCCGGGGCTGGTCACGTTTCTTGTCTCGATCGGGTTGAGCATGACCTCGCCAGTCAGCGGTTCGGTTTTCTGGGGTCTCACGCCGCTGATCATGCCGCTACTCGGCCGCGTCGCCCTCGGCGAGAAGGTCGAGACCCCCGTCATCGTCGCGGCGGCGATCGCTTTCGCCGGCACGGCGCTGTTGATATGGGGCCAGAACCAGCACGGCGGCGGCAGCACGTTGGGTAATGTCTTCGTCGCCAGCGGCGTGCTCGCCTCGGCTCTTAACGCGCTGCTGGCGCGGCGCAACGCCCAAGCGGGGGCCAATCCTCTGGTCACCTCCAGCTGGCAGCTGACGACCGCGTGCTGCCTCGCCGTGCCCCTTCTGTTCCTCATGCCGCCCGGCGGCTTGAGCGCGGCCACCGCCAGCACCCGCGCGATCGGCGTGCTGATGTACCTGGGCCTCGTGGTCTCGACTGGTGTCTACATCCTGTCGAACTACGCCGTGCGCCACATTCCGGTCGCACGCATGAGCCTGCTCGGCTGCCTGACGGCACCGCTGGGTGCCATGCTCTCGGCCGTGCTGCTCGGCACGCACGTGAGCGGGCTCGATCTGTGCGCCTTCGCCGTCGTCGTCTTCGCCATCGCCTTGCCGATGCTTGCGTCGGTGCGATCGCGCACCACGAATGCGTGCAGCAGGCGCGCTTCGCAATAGCCGCCGCCATCGCGTCACGCGGCAGCTTCCAGGATCATGCGCGCTGCCTTCTCCCCGATCATAATCGAGGGCGCGTTGGTGTTGCCGGAGGTCAGCGTCGGCATGATCGAGGCATCGGCGACGCGCAGGCCAGCAATGCCGCGCACGCGCAGCCGGTCGTCAACGACGGCAAGATCGTCGTGTCCCATCTTGCAGGTGCCGACGGGGTGGTAGGTGGTTTCGGCGCTGCGGGTGACAAAATCGAGCAGTTCCGCGTCCGTGCGCGCTGCGAGGCCCGGCGCGAACTCCACTGGCTCCAGCCAAGCGAGCGGCGGCGCAGACACCAGCCGGCGAACGATACGCATCGCTGCGAGCAGACACGCACGGTCGATGCCCTCGGAGAGAAACGTGTGCGAGATCGCGGGTGGCTTATCGGGCGCCGGCGATGTTGCGTGAACGCTGCCTTTGCTTTCGGGGCGCAGTTGATGGGTAATGATGGTCAGTCCCGGCTCGCTTGCGAGCCTGATGTCGGGCGTCGCCAGGAACGGTTGCATGGCAAGCATCGCGTCCGGGCCGTCTAAACCATCGCGCGTCCGGAAGAAGGCGCGCAGCGGTGAAGCGGGAAGGCTCAAGAAGCCGCTCCGGGCGGTGGCGTAAAGCAGGCCTTGCCAAAGGGCGCCGAGCCCGCGCGCGCGCTCGTTGAAGGTCACGCCGTGGCGGCCAACGCGCCACTTCATCCGCGGTGCCCAGTGGTCGCGCAAATTCTCTCCCACACCCGGGAGGGCATGGCGGACCGCGATGCCCAGTGCCTTGAGCCGCTCGCCCTGCCCGATCCCCGATAGCTCCAGCAGCTGTGGCGAGGCGATCGCCCCCGCCGATACGATGACCTCACGGCCGGCACGGGCCTCGCGCTTGCAGCCGTGCACGCTATAGGCCACGCCGACGCAGCGGCGGCCGTCGAGGATCAGCCGCTCGGCCGTGGCGCCCGTTTCGACCGTGAGATTGGGGCGTGCGCGCGCCGGATCGAGATAGCAGCGCGCCGTGCTCATGCGCTGCCCCTTGCGGATCGACGCCTGGGTGATTGCGATGCCTTCCTGATCCGAGCCGTTGTAGTCGCGGTTGGGCTTGATGCCGAGGCTTGCGGCCGCCGCAAAGAAGCTGTCGTAGAGGCGGCCGTTCTCGCCGCTGTCGGATACGTGCACCGGGCCCTCTCGGCCGCGCACGTCGCCATCGCCACCGGCGTAGCTTTCGAGCTGCTTGAAGATCGGCAACACGTCCTGATAGCTCCAGCCGCGGTTGCCGAGCTGCGCCCAATGATCGTAGTCCTGCCGCTGGCCACGGACCCACACCATGCCGTTGATTGCGCTCGAGCCGCCGAGCATGCGCCCGCGCGGAACCGGGATGGCACGTCCGCCGGTGTGAGCCGACGGCTCAGACGCGTACAGCCAGTTGACGCCCGGACGGCTGATGAACTTGGCAAAGCTGATGGGCACGCGCGACAGCGGATGCGTTTCGCCGCCGGCTTCGAGCAGGAGGACCTGATAGCGACCGCTTTCGCTGAGCCGGCAGGCGAGCGCTGCGCCCGCGGAGCCCGCACCAACAACGATGAAGTCGACGGCGTACTGGTACATGCGCCTTCCCCCTCGTTCCAGCAGCGGGCCATGACGACACCAGAGGCGCGCCGGGCCAATTTTGGAAGCAACCATAGCACCGGCGCTGCCAACCACGGCAACTCCCGCCGCCGGCTGGCGCCGCAGGCCGACACCGCCACCCCGCTTGGCCGACGGGAACTCAGGGCGGCGCCAACGGGCGGATCGGTTCGATCGCGGTCGAGCGCATGCGTGATGATGCCTCCGCGGCGCAACGCCCGTGGTCAGGCACCGAACGCCTTCGCGCCCGATCGGTGTGCCGATGTCAGATGTCCGGGCGCTGCAGATCAAGCCCGCGCGGGCATGCAGCGACTAGGCAAGGTGCAGCGCGGGCTCGGCAAGCCCCTACGCCTCGTGCGAGGCCCGGCTGCGGCATCGGGTGGCGTGCGCGTTACAGGACGACCGAAGTTCAAGCGCAGCGGCAGGGTGACAGGATCACGCCGCGCCCGCGCGGTGCCATTCTTTGCCGTGCAACGGCGCGGACATGCCGTCAGCGTCGCGAGAACCAGCGCTGCCAAAGCGAGCCCGCCTTGCGTGCCTGTCCGCTGGCCGCATCGCCCACGGCCCCGGCGGACTGCGACCCGAGGTAGCGCGCGAGCGCGCTGCGGTCCGGCGCCAAATGGCGCGTGAGCCAACTATCGTCGGTCGCCAGCGCACCGCCGTCGAGTTGCTTGCCCTTGTCCTTCATATCGCGCTGCAGCGCACGGTAACGGTAGTGCTCGTAGACGTCGAGCACGTGCACCATGTAGGCCTCGGCGAGCGAGCGGTTGCCGCGGATGATCAGCAGGTTCTCGTCGTTCTCGTAGGAGGCCTTGAAGCCGAGATTGTGACTGCCGAGGACGATCGCACAGGAATCTGACAGCGGGTCGATGACCATAATCTTGTCGTGAATGATCGCCTTGCCGACCGATAGGAGTTCGCTCTCGAACGACCCGACGATATCGTCCTTGCTCAGGGCCACCGCGCGCGCCATATGGACATTGCGATTGTCGTACACGGCCGGCTGCACGCGTTTGTCGTGTCGTCCGCGCGTCGGGGGGACATAGTTCGGCATGGCCATGACGTCGCTGACGCAGCCGAGCACGACCAGCGACGGGTTGGCCCCGGCAACGCGAATCACCTCCTCGATGACGCTCGCTCGCCCGGACTGGCTTGGCAGGAACACCGCAAAGAAGATCGCATCTTGCGCCTTGGCGAGAAGATCGTAGACCTCGTGCAGATCCGGAGGTAACGCATCGCCCTTGGTCGCTGCATGCGTATTGGGGGCGCGCCAGAGCGTGAGCTGGCTGCCGTCTGCAAGCTTGATCGAGGGGTGGGTTGCGGCGTTCTCGCTGCGCAGCGCCGCGCCCTGCACGTTGCGCGTCGGTGCCGATGGCGGCTCCGGGCTGACGAAGCGCTCGGTATCGGTTGTGATGCTGTGCCAGTAGTTCAGGTAGGCCGTCGCCAGAGCCTCAGACTCGATCAAGATGGCGTTATTGCTTTGCCCGCACAGCCCCGTCGGCGTCCAGTTCGTGCTGCCCGTCAGCACCGCGCGTGCGACGCCGTCGGCATCCTGGAACACGGCGAACTTGTTGTGGCCGATGTGCGCGTTGTTGAACATTCGACTGAGCATTTCGGGGCCGAGCAGCGGCAGAAGCGTTTGCCGCGTCGGCGCGTTGCGCGCGTCCCACCCAGCGGTTTTCTCCTTGCTGGAGTTGGTTAGGATCAGCCGAATGCTGTCTTTGTGGCGGGCAATCAGGTCGACGAGCTCTTCGTCCCACAGCTCGTACAGGGCAAGATGCAACTTGGAGCCCGGCTCGGCCGCGGTGCGCGTAATCAGCTCCTTTAGCATGTCGGCAACGTCGCCCGTCAGGTACGCGCGGATCGGATCGCCGGGCGTCGCCATGTGGCGCAGCACCGACTCGTGCGTCAGTGGCTCGCCTTGCTCCTGCAGCGCCCTGCGCAGCCACTGAGCCGAAAGTATGCCGTTGGTGAAAGTCGCGCGCATGTCGCCGTGGCGCTGCGTCACCCGTACGCGGTTGGTGAGCACGCCTTCCCCCGAGTACGCGAGCGGCAGCGGCGGTCCTTGGTAGGGCGGCGCGCCGGCATCCACCGGCACGGCGGTCAAGCCGGGTCGGAAACGCGTCACGGCGCGCACGCGATATTGTACCCAGTCCTCGCCGGCGCGGCGCGCGGGGCGATCGCGCCGCTTCCTCAGCGTCAGGTCGCGCCAGGTGAGCTTCTGCACCGGCCACACGCGCGTCGTCTGCGCCGCCCAGCTGGCGTTGCCCTGGCCCTTAAATGGTACCCACGTCGCCAGCGGCTGCTCTTCTCCGCTGTCGGGGTAGATGCGCGTGATGTCGAAGCCTAGGCAGCCGGGAATCGCCGCATCGAGCCACCACGCCAGATAGGCTACCTCGTTGTTGGCGAATGCGCGGGCGGAGACGATGCGTCCCATGGGGTCCTCGTTGGGCTAAGACGCAACCGGTGCGGCGGGGAAAGGCTCATCCCGCTCGGCCCCACGCGCGACGGTGATGATGGGCAGGCTGCGCCTAGCACCACTTGCGCTCTCCCGCCATGCGGGCGAGGCGCATGTCCCCTGAAAGTTGTGATGTGGCCGCTTTTTTCGGGTAAGTGCGGCCGATGCATCCTCCGACGCGCGCTAAGGACCAAACCCGCTGGTCCGTCAGCCTGGCAAGGTCAGTGTGGCCCGGTCGCCCCCTCGCTCTGGCCCGTCTGCTCTGGCCCGTCTGCTCTGGCCCGCCTGCTCTGGCCCGTCTGCTCTTGCCCGTCGCTTTGGCCCGGATCACTTCTCGCGTGTCGCGCCGCCGCGCGTTGCGGCCGCGGTCTGTATATGATGCTCTATAGTCGATAAGGAGAGCGAACCCGGCTGAGAATGCGACTGCGCGCGCGCTCGCCGGCGGAGAAAGGCTACACCGTGCGCTCCGCCAAGTGGCAGGGCAAATGGCAGTGGCGAGTGGCAGTGGCAAGTGGAAGTGGGCGAGGGAGGGATCTAATGCGACCGGCGATATGGCTTTCCATGGCGATCTCACTCGTCCTGCTGGCCCTGCTGCCCCTCCTGTACGCGGGCCTGATGGCGGCCAGCCTCGCCAAGTTGCACATCAGCCCAGCGGCCGCCGCCCAGCTCGTTATCGCCATCATTCTCGGTAGTTTCATCAACATTCCGGTCACGCGCATCACGCATACCGAAGAGCTTGCCGCAAACCCCCTGGCGACGTTCGGTCTCGACGAGTTCTTCCCTCGTCTGCGGCG
>JBPYEF010000266.1:0-6900 GCA_051985875.1 Hyphomicrobiaceae bacterium | reverse complement strand
GCTGATGGCAATCGTCGCCGCCCCTGCAGAAGCTCTCCTCCAGCGCCCGCTGCAAACGCCATGGCCCGCTAGGCGGCCTTCTTGTGCAGCAGTTTGCGGTTGATCAGCAGCTCGGCGATCTGCACGGCATTGAGCGCCGCACCCTTGCGCAGGTTGTCTGAGACAACCCACAGCGCGAGCCCGTTCTCGACCGTGCTGTCCTCGCGGATGCGGCTGATGTACGTCGCATCTTCCCCGCTCGCCTCCATGGGCGTGATGTAGCCGCCCGGCTCGTGCTTGTCGACGACGAGGCATCCGGGAGCCTCCCGCAGGATGTCCCGCGCCTCTTCGGCCGAAATCGGCTTCTCGAACTCGACGCTCAATGCCTCGGAATGGCTGACGAACACCGGCACGCGCACGCACGTCGCCGTCACCTTGATCTTCGGATCGAGGATCTTTTTGGTCTCGGCGACCATCTTCCATTCCTCGCGCGTGTAGCCATCCTCCATAAAAACATCGATCTGGGGAATGCAGTTGAAGGCGATCTCCTTCGGGAAGGCCTTGGGCTCGAACTCCTGGCCGGGCACGTACTTGCCCTTGGTCTGCGCCCAAAGCTCGTTCATCGCCTCCCGGCCAGCCCCCGACACCGACTGATAGGTGGCGACGACCACGCGCTTGATGGTGGCGCGATCGTGCAAGGGTTTCAGGGCGACGACCATTTGTGCGGTCGAGCAGTTCGGGTTGGCGATGATGTTCTTTCGCGCGTAGCCGGCGACGGCATCGGCGTTCACCTCGGGAACGATCAGAGGCACATCGATGTCGTAGCGCCAGGCCGAGGAATTATCGATTACGACGCAACCTTGCGCGGCAATCTTCGGCGACCATTCGCGCGACACGCTTCCGCCCGCCGACATCAGGCAGAAGTCCACCCCGGAGAAGTCGAACGCGCCGAGATCTTTGCACTTGAGCGTCGCCTCGCCGAAGCCCACTGCGGCGCCGAGGGACCGGCGCGAGGCAATGGCAATGACTTCCCGCACGGGGAATTGCCGCTCGCTCAGAATCGACAGCATTTCTCGGCCCACGTTGCCCGTGGCGCCGACCACGGCGATGGTATAGCTCATGTCCTCCGTCCGATGGCATCGGAATTGCGACTGCGCGTGCTTGTAACCGCAGCCCGCGCCACTGTCCATCAACTGTCTCCAGCCCGCCGGGAGGCACCGCGGCACGATTCCCCTTGCGCGCCCCCACGGAAGGGGCGTTATTCGCGCGAACGTTCCCTCTCCCACCAGGCGCAGCGAGGCAGACGCAATGTACACATCCCTCGAACACTACATCGGCGGCCAATGGGTCGCCCCGAGCGGCAGCAAGAAACAGGATGTGATCAATCCGGCAACCAGCAAGCCGATCGGCGAATTGGGGCATGTGTCGCGCGGCGATCTCGACCAGGCGCTGGCGGCCGCCGACAAGGGTTTCAAGGCCTGGCGGAGGGTTTCCGCGTTCGAACGCAGCAAGCTCCTGCGCAAAGCGGCCGAGCTGCTGCGCGCCCGGGCGGAAGACATCGCCAAGGTCCTAACCCAGGAGCAGGGCAAGATTCTCGCCGAAGCCAAGCTCGAGGTGATGAGCGGTGCCGACATTATCGACTGGTACGCCGGCGAGGCACAGCGTGCCTACGGCCGCATAATTCCCGCGCGGGCCGACGGCGTCCGCAACATGGTCATTCTTGAGCCGATCGGCCCGGTCGCCGGTTTCTCACCCTGGAACTTTCCCGTCACGCAGGCGGTACGTAAGATCGCCGCCGCGCTGGCGGCCGGCTGTTCCATCATCATTAAATGCCCAGAGGAGACACCGGGATCGCCGATCGGCCTCGTGAAGTGCTTCCACGATGCCGGCCTGCCGGCCGGCGTGCTCAATCTCGTCTACGGGGTTCCCGCGGAGATCTCCGAGTACCTGATTCCCAACCCGATCATTCGCAAGATTTCCTTCACCGGCTCGGTGCCCGTCGGCAAGCATCTCAATGCGCTCGCCGCCAGCCACATGAAGCGGGCGACCATGGAGCTCGGCGGCCACGCGCCGGTGCTGGTGTTCGACGACGCCGATGTCGATGGGGCAGCCAAGTTGATGGGCGCCTTCAAATACCGCAACGCCGGCCAGGTGTGCGTGTCGCCAACGCGCTTCTTCGTGCACGATAAGGTTTATGACCGCTTCGTCGGCACCTTTACCGGCGTCGCTCGCGACACCACGGTGGGCGACGGCTTGGCGCCGGACTCGCGCATGGGCCCGCTCGCCAACCCGCGCCGGGTCAATGCCATCGAGGCATTTGTCAACGATGCCGAGGAGAAGGGCGCCAAGGTGGCGATCGGGGGCAAGCGCATCGGTAATCAGGGCAACTTCTTCGAGCCTACGGTGCTGACGGACGTGCCGGAGAGCGCCCGCATCATGCACGAGGAGCCGTTCGGGCCAGTGGCGGTAATGCTGCGCTTCAAGGAGATGGACGACGTGCTAACGCGCGCCAACCAGCTCCCCTTTGGCCTCGCCAGCTACGCCTTCACCAGGGACGCCAAGGTCGCCACCAAGGTGGCCGATGCGCTGGAGAGCGGCATGGTGACGATCAACCATTTTGGCATCGCCCTGCCGGAGACGCCGTTCGGCGGCATCAAGGATTCGGGCTTCGGCCACGAGGGTGGGCTTGAAGGCCTGCAGGTCTACATGCAAAGCAAATTCGTCAGCCACCTCGGCTGAGCGGCAGCGCCTCTTGGCCTTTCCGCTGCGCGCCCTCGGCGGCACGCAGCGGAGGAGAGCGCCGCGCGCTCAGGGCGCGACCTCCCGGGCGAGATAGTCGACGGCCGCCTGGGTGCCGCCAGATCCGTGGGGGATGCCGAGCGCCTTCAGCCCCATATCCACCGCGCCGAGCGTGCCGAGCACCATGGGTGCGTTGGTGTGGCCCATGTGTGCGATGCGGAACGCCCTGTTTTCGAGAGCGCCGAGGCCGACGCCGAGTACGACCCCGCACTTCTGGCGCGTATAGTTGAGCAGCCGCCGCGGCTCGTATCCCTCGAGCAGGATGTTGGTGATGGAGTTGGCCCGTTCGGCGGGGCGCAGGATATTGAACGCCAGCGCCTCCGCCTCCGCCCACTTGCCGACCGCGGCGCGCGTTGCTCCGGCGAGCAGCGCATGACGGCGGATGGCATTTGCCAGACCCTCCTCCTTGAGCAGATCGAGCGCCTTGCGCAGCGCGAACAGCAGGTGCTCGGGCGGCGTGCCGCAGTATTTCTGGTAGTGGATCTCGCCCTCGCGAAACGTCCAGTCCCAATAGTGGGTGCGCAGGCCCGCACTGCGGTGCATCTCGCGCGCGCGATCATTGGCGGCGACGAACGCCAGGCCCGGCGGCGTCATCAGCCCTTTCTGTGAGCCGGCCATGGCGACGTCCACGCCCCAGCCGTCCATGTCGAATTCCATGCAGCCGAGCGAGGCGACGGTGCCGACCATCAGCAGGGCCGGATGGCGCGCCGCCCTCACGGCCTTGGAAATCGCCGCCACGTCGTTGACCACGCCGGAAGCGGTGTCGATCTGCACCAAGAGCAGCGCCTTGATGTCATGGCTCGCGTCACGCCGCAGCCGCTCCTCGACAGCGGCCGGATCGACGGCGCGCCGCCAGTCGCCCTTTAGGATCTCCACCTCGGCGCCCATCACTTTGGCCATTTCGCCCCAGCCGGTGGCAAAGCGGCCGCTCTCCAGCACCAATATTTTGTCGCCGCGGGAGAGCACGTTGCTTAGCACCGCCTCCCAGCCACCGTGGCCGTTGGCCGCGTAGATGTAGGCCTTGCCCTTGGTGCGGAACAGGGCGCGCAGATCCTCAAGACAACTATCGGTGATGTTCACCATCTCGCCGGAATAGATGTCGATGGCGGGGCGCTGCATGGCGGCGAGCACCGCGTCCGGCACGTTCGTCGGACCGGGGATGCTGAGGAACTCTCTGCCTTTGGCGACCGTCATTGCTTGACCTTCCCTGTTGCCTCGAGGTGCGGCGGGCCGCAATCAAACCACTTATCCCCAGATGTGCACAGGTCGCAAACGACACAGGTATCACAGCGCGGCTTGCGCGCGCGGCACGTGTAGCGCCCGTGCAGGATCAGCCAGTGATGCGCTTCGCGCAGATAGTGTTTGGGAATGCGCTTGAGCAACTCGAGCTCGACGCCGTGCGGGGTCGCGGCACGGGCGAGCCCGAGCCGATGCGCGACGCGGAAGACGTGGGTGTCCACGGCCACCGTCGGCTCGCCGAAGGCAACGTTCAGCACCACGTTGGCCGTCTTGCGGCCGACGCCCGGCAGGGCCTCGAGCGCCTCGCGATTGGCCGGCACTGCGCCGCCGTGCTCGCTGAGCAGTTGCTGCGACAGGGCGATGACGTTCTTTGCCTTGTTGCGATAGAGCCCGATGCGTTTGATCGCCTCGCGCACGCGTGCTTCGCCGAGCGCCAGCATTTTCGCCGGGCTGCATGCGACCTTGAACAGTTCGCGCGTTGCCTCGTTGACACTGGCATCGGTGGCCTGTGCGGAGAGCACCACGGCGACCAGAAGGGTGAATGGGTTGACGTATGCGAGCTCGCTCCGGGGATGAGGATTGGCAGCCGCCAAGCGGGCAAAGATCGCCGCTACGCGGTCGGACGCGGCGCCGGACCGCCGGGTCCTGCGGGGACGGGGCATGCTCGGTTTGGGTGGCATGTGGGCTTTCGCATGTACCGTAGGCATTGCTAGGATGGGAGAGATGAGCCAAAAGCGTGAGCAAACGCAAGCGCGGCCGGACGGTTTCCATGCCGTGCTCCGGCCGTACCGTTCGCTCAGCCCATGCGGCTTCGTCGCCGCCATGGCCCTGGTGGCGAGCGTCAGCGTGCTCACCGGTGGCATCTTCCTTATCGCCGGCGCCTGGCCGGTGACCGGCTTCTTCGGATTAGATGTGCTCCTGCTCTACCTCGCCCTTCGGCTCAATTACCGGTCCGGGCGACTGTATGAGACGGTCGACCTCACGCCCGCCCGTCTGGTGTGGACCCGCGTGCATCCCTCGGGCCGCCAGGAGCAGTTCGACTGCAATCCCTATTGGGCACGGGTAGAGCTCAGTGAGGCGCCCAACGGGCAAACGCGCCTCGGTATCAGCGCCCAGGGGCGGCATCTGGTGTTCGGCCGCTTTCTGACGGACGACGAACGCCGCGATTTCGCTTCGGCGCTGCGGGCGGCGTTGTTTGCTGCGCGCATGCAGACGCAGTTCTAGGGCCGGCCGAGGTTTCGCCGGGGGCGGCATGAATCGGGTCGCCTGCTCCCCGGCGCGCGCGTTAACTCGTGCGCATCGGCCGATATTGGATCGGCAGAGCCACCGCAGTCACGAGATTGCCCATGCTACGTCCAGCTTCCGCAAATGGCCCGCTCGCCTATGGCGCGCAGCGCTCGCGCGACGACTATGCGCTGATCCGTCGGGCTATCGCCTTCCTGTCGCAGCGCAGGCTCGAGCAACCCTCGCTCGCCTGCCTCGCCGAGCATCTCGCGCTGAGTCCGGGTCGCTGCCAAAGGCTGTTCACGCGCTGGTGCGGCCTGAGCCCAAAGGACTTCGTGCAGGCGATCACCGTCGAGCATGCGCGTGCACTGCTCGCTGACTCAGCGAGCGTGTTGGACGCCGCCTACACCGTAGGCCTGTCCGGGCCCGGACGGCTTCACGATCTGTTCGTCGCGCACGAGGCGATGACGCCCGGCGAGTACAAGCGGCGCGGCGCGGGGCTGACGATGGTCTACGGATTTCACGCCTCGCCGTTCGGCGAAACCCTTCTGATCGCAACCGAGCGCGGCGTTGCTGGTCTCGCCTTCGTCAACGACGACGTCGGTCAGACGCGTGAAGAGGCGCTCGCCGATATGATGCGGCGCTGGCCGCAGGCCAGCTACCTGCACGCGCCGCAGAGAACCCTGCGCCACGCCCGGCTGATCTTCGGCAAGGGGTGGAGCGCGCGCCAGCCCGTACGCCTGGTGTTGATCGGCACCGATTTCGACGTCCGCGTTTGGGAGGCGCTGCTGAAGATCCCCATCGGCCACGCCGTCACCTACAGCGACATCGCGCGCCACATCGGTTCCCCCGCCGCGGCTCGCGCCGTGGGCGCAGCCGTCGGACGCAACCCGATTTCCTTTGTCGTCCCCTGCCATCGCGTGCTGCGCACGGATGGCGGGCTTGGGGGCTATCATTGGGGGATGACGCGCAAGCGCGCGCTGATCGGCTGGGAACAGGGCCGGCTCGCCGCGCGCGCCTGAGGGACTACGCCCAGGGGCGGGCGCTGCCGGCGCGCTGCTCGTAGTCGGCGATCGCCTCCCCCCTCTGCAGCGTCAGACCGATGTTGTCGAGCCCCTCGAGCAGGCAGCGTCTGCGAAACGCGTCGATCTCGAAGTGTACGACGCCACCATCGGGGCCGCGGATCTCCTGCTTTTCGAGATCGACGGTGAGCGTTGCATTGGCGCCGCGCTTGGCATCATCGAGCAGTTTCTCGAGGTCCGAGGGCGACACCTTGATTGGCAATATCCCGTTCTGGAAACAGTTGTTGTGGAAGATGTCGGCGAACGAGGTCGCGATGACGCAGCGGACGCCGAAGTCGGCGAGCGCCCAGGGTGCGTGCTCGCGCGAGGAGCCACATCCGAAATTCTCTCCGGTCACCAGGATTTGCGCATGGCGGTAGGCGGGCTTGTTCAACACGAAGTCCGGCTTTTCCTTGCCCTGTTCGTCGTAGCGCAGCTCGTAGAAGAGGTGTTTGCCAAGTCCGGTACGCTTGATTGTCTTCAGGAATTGCTTGGGGATGATGGCATCGGTGTCGATGTTGATCATCGGCAGCGGCGCCGCGACACCCGTAAGGGTGGTGAACTTCTCCATCGGCTTTCCCTAGCTGTTGCTCGAGGC
>JBPYEF010000265.1:0-2856 GCA_051985875.1 Hyphomicrobiaceae bacterium | reverse complement strand
CGCAAAATCGAGGTCGCGCTGGTCGTGGGCCGGACAGCCGAAGATGGCGCCAGTGCCGTAGTCCATGACGATGAAATTCGCCACGTAGACGGGCAAAGTTTCGCCCGCTCTGAAGGGATGAACGCCGGCAAGACTGGTCTCGAACCCGAGCTTCTCGACCTTGGCCAGCGCCGCCTCGCTGGTGCCGATGCGCCGGCACTGGGCGATGAATTCCTCAAGCTGGCGGTTGCGCTTGGCGAGGTGCAGGGCGAGCGGGTGCTCCGGCGCGATCGCCAGGAAGGAGGCACCAAAGAGCGTATCGTGGCGCGTGGTGAAGACTTCAAGTTGGGCGAGCTTCTTTGGCAGCTTTGCGCCGGCCAGCGCAAAGCGCAGCGACAGCCCTTCCGAGCGGCCAATCCAATTGCGCTGCGAGGTGCACACGTAATCCGGCCACTTGCCGGCGAAGCCGTCCAATGCCGCGAGCAACTCGTCGGCAAACGCGGTGATGCGGAAGAACCATTGCGTGAGGTCGCGCTGCTCGACCAGCGCGTGCGAGCGCCATCCGCGACCGTCGATCACCTGCTCGTTGGCGAGCACGGTGTTCTCCACCGGGTCCCAGTTGACCTTGGCGGTCTTGCGGTAGGCGAGCTTCTTCTTCAGGAAGTCGAGAAACAGCCGCTGCTGGTGCACGTAGTAGGACGCGTCACAGGTCGCAAACTCGCGCGACCAGTCGATCGACAATCCCATCGCCTTGAGCTGCGCGCGCATGGTGTCGATGTTCTCGTAGGTCCAGCGCGCGGGGTGGATTTTGCGCTCCATCGCCGCATTTTCCGCGGGCAGGCCAAAGGCGTCCCAGCCCATCGGATGCAGCACGTTGTGGCCCCGCGCGCGCATGTAGCGGGCCATGATGTCGCCCATGGTGTAGTTGCGCACGTGGCCCATGTGGACGCGCCCCGAGGGATAGGGGAACATCTCGAGCTGGTAACGCTTCGGGCGCTTGGCGTCGTCCTGGGCGATGAAGGCGCCGCGCTCTTCCCACACCTTCTGCCAGTGCCTCTCGCGCACGGGCGCATCGTAGCGTTCGCCGGCCATGAGCGTTCTCTCGGGATCGGGTCCGGCAGGTACATGGCCGATGCTGCGTCCCAAGGTCAAGCCGCGGGCCGGCGCGGGGAGCGCAAGCGCGGCAACGTGCAGCGCGTACTCGCAAAGCGCCGCTTTGGAGCGCGCTTTGCTCGGGACGCAGCCCCGAACGGCAGCTTATATAAGCGGGCGCGACGCCCCGTGCGGCGGCAAGCGCGACGCCTCGGAGCGACCCTTTGAGCGGGCTCCGGGCGCGCCGCGCCCCCGGACGCGGCGCGCCCGCAGTGCCATCTCCAGGGATCGCCGACATCGCCATGTCCGATATTGCCTGCAACGCTGACGGCGTACGCATCAGCGCCACACGCTGCGCCCGCGCCCGTTTCCTCCGCGGTGGCCTGGGGTCGGCGCCATGACCGCAGCCCCGGCCGTAGGCGAGCGGCTTGCCGACGTGCGACGTCGCATCGCCGCCGCCGCTGAGGCGGCCGGGCGCGATCCCAAGGCCGTGAACCTGGTGGCGGTGACCAAGACCTTCGAGCAACACCAGATCCTTCCCGCGCTTGCCGCGGGGCATCGGCTGTTCGGGGAAAACCGCGTGCAGGAGGCGGCGGGCAAGTGGCCGGTGCTGCGCGAGCGCTACCCCCTCGCGCTACACCTGATTGGGCCGCTCCAATCCAACAAGGTCCGGGACGCCGTGCGCTTGTTCGATGCGATCCACACCATCGATCGGCCGAAGATCGCCGCCGCGATCGCCGGCGAAATGGCCAGGCAGGGCAAAGCGCTGCAGCTATTCCTGCAGGTCAACACCGGCGCCGAGCCGCAGAAGGCCGGGGTCGCCCCCGGGGCGGCGCAGGCGCTCCTCGCCTTCTGCCGCGATCGGCTGCAGCTGAAGATCTGCGGGTTGATGTGCATACCCCCCCTCACCGCCGATCCGGCGACGCACTTTGCGGCCCTTGCCGCCCTTGCCGCCGAGCTCGGCTTGCGCGAGCTCAGCATGGGCATGAGCGCCGATTTCGAGATCGCCGTTGCCCACGGCGCGACGCACGTGCGCATCGGCTCGCAGATCTTCGGCGACCGCTCGCATTCCCACTGATCCCACTAACAGGTTTTTTTGCCGCCTGCGGGCCGGCCGCTCGCCTGCCTTGCCCAGGCTGCTAACGTCCCTGCGCACCGATTCGGCCGGGGCCTGTCCCCGTGCCTGACCATGGAGCCTTGGCAATGGCGGACGGAAGCAGGAGCGTTGAGGCAGAGGCGGACGCGGCGGCCGCCGAGGCGGCGCGCGAGGCCAAGGAGGAGGTGCGCAAACGCGCAAGTAGCGCCGACGCGGCGTCGCCGGCAGGCGCCGGCAAGGAGAAAACAGCGAGATCGGCTCACGGCAGCGGTCAGTGGGCCGAATTCAAGCTCAACGTCTGGATCACCAACTTCAACTCGGTCGAGTTCGGCATATACAAGCGCAGCCGCAACCGTGCCAAGTCGCGCCAGTTCACGAGCGACATGGACATCTTCGCAGAGATCGTCGAGCACGGCGTGCGCACCGGGCTGCTCGGCTACCGGGAGGACCTTTGGACCAAAAACACCGGCATGGACAAGCGCCTGGTGCTCAAGCTGTTCACCGAGTCGGTCAACTGGCGCGCGACCATGGACCTGATGATTGGCCGAAGTCTGCAGCTGACGCTCGGGGCGCGAGGGCTGCCGGTTACCTGCTTTTCGCTGAACACCGGCGACCATGACAACATGGTCTATCTCGAGCGTTCCGCGGCCAAATGGCCGCTGCTGCCGGAGAACTTTTCCTTCTTCCTG
>JBPYEF010000264.1:0-10384 GCA_051985875.1 Hyphomicrobiaceae bacterium | reverse complement strand
GCCTCGAGCTGCCCCCGATCTTTCTCGAAGCGCGCGAGGTTTTCCGGGGTCGCCCGCAGCGCCTTCTTCTGTGGCAAGAGGAAATTGCGGGCAAACCCGTTCTTGACGGTGACGACGTCGCCCATCTGGCCGAGACGGCCGATGCGCTCAAGCAGGATTACTTGCATGGCGATTGCTCCATTGCGTGGTGTACGGGATTTCAGAATTGTGCCGCGCAAGTGCGGGCAATAGCGTTTTCGGCCTCATGGCGAGGGCACCTTCGCGCCGAACCGGCGCCTCAGCTTGAGGGGCGCATCCAGCAGCCCGCCGGCCGTGATCAGGAACGCCGCGTACGGGCCCAGCACGATCAGCGACGCATAGACGCGCCACCGGATCCATGGCGCGCGGCCGCGGGCGACGTAATGCAACAGCGCCAGACCGGCAAGCAGATAGGCAAACAGCAGCGCCCCCGTGAGGCTGCTGGCGGCAACCGCGGCAACGCCGGGCACGAACGCCGCGGCCAATGCCAGCGCAAGCAGCAGCGGCAATCCTGCGGGGAGGCAGGTGGTCGCCAGATCCGGCCAGTCCCGGCTGAGACGGCCCGAGGCGCTGAGGATACGGCCGGCGAGGTACAGATTGAGAGCGAAGATGGCGAACCAATAGGCGGCGAAGATACCCGGCAGCAGAATGATCGTCAGCGCGGCGAGGGCCGCAATGTCGGCCGCGGCGAGGGAGCCGAGCCCGAGTTCCGGTCCGGCGCTGGCGGCGAGGCGGCGGTAGAACTCCTCGAGGGGACCAGCGAGCACATGGTAGCTTCCCCCGATCAGCGGCAGGACGGCCACGGGCAGCAACCCGGCATAAAGCGCCAAGGCGGCCACCAGGTGACCCGGCGGAAACCATTCGCGCGCGTGTGCATCCGCGCTCCTATCCCCGCCTCCATCTCCGTCCTGGGCTCCGTCCTGGGGCCGGCTCAAGCAGGCAAGATAGGCAACGAGCGTCGCCGGCACGCCGAGCGCCAAGCCATAGCCAATCGCAAACCACGGGTCCGCGACGATGGCGATCGCGATCGCGCCCGCCAGTGCGCCCGCCGCGGCCGGCAGCCAGCCCCAGCCGAGCCCGGCGAGCAGGGAGGGGAGCGGCGTCAGCACGACCAGCAGGGTGCCCAGCAACGGCGCCCCGCGCGCCGCCGAGTAGAAGAGCAGCGCCGAGGCCAAGCCCGAGCCGCAGCCGATTAGCATAGCAAAGGGCATGCCGTGAGCTGTCCCGCTGCAGCGGTTAGAGATTGCCGGCAACCGCAAGGAGGGCCGGCCTCTCAACACCTGCGTCCCACCCCCGCGCGCCACGCCAGGCGCCGCGCAACGGGACCGCCGCCCCAAGGCGGCGCTTGTTCCTCTTCCTTCGACGCCGCAGCGCCGCGCAACTCCGAACCCTCTGGGATCTTTGCGAGGGCTACTTGATCACGTACGGCAGCAGCCCAATGAAGCGCGCCCGCTTGATCGCCCGCGCGAGCTCGCGCTGCTTCTTGGCGGATACCGCGGTGATGCGGCTCGGCACGATCTTGCCGCGCTCCGACACGTAGCGGCTGAGCAGACGCATGTCCTTGTAGTCGATGCGCGGTGCCTTGTCGCCCGAGAACGGACAGGTCTTGCGCCGCCGATGGAACGGCCGGCGAGCCGGTGTCGCTTGAATATCGTCGGCCATGGGCATCACTCCTCGGAGCCGGCAGAGCTCTCGCCTTCACGCGGAAGGCGCGGGCGCTCGCCATCTTCCCGGTCCCGGCGGAAGCCGCCGCCGCGGTCACCGCCGCGATCGCCACCACCCGGACGCCCCCCGCCACCGCGAAAGCCGCCGCGGTCGCCGCGGAAGCCGCCGCGATCCCCGCGCCCGCCGCGGTCGCCACGGAAGCCGCGGTCGCCGTCGCGCCGCTCGTCGCGGTCGCTCTTGCGCATCTGAATCGAAGGCTCGGTTTCGTGCGTAGTCACGCGCACCGTCAGGAAGCGAATGACGTCGCTCGACAGGCCCATGCGCCGCTCCATTTCGGCGATCGCCGTGGGCGGAGCATCGATGTTCATCAGCGAATAATGGGCCTTGCGGTTCTTCTTGATCTTAAAGGCGAGTGTCTTGACGCCCCAGTACTCGGTCTTGCCGACCTTGCCGCCGCCCTCCTCGATGACCTGGCTGTACTCCTTGGTCAGGGCGTCGACCTGCGTCTGGGAAATGTCCTGGCGCGCCAGGAACACATGCTCATAGAGCGGCATGGAGATGCCTTTCCTTTCTCACTTCCCGCATCCGCGCGCGGCCGTAGCCTGCGCGCGTGCATCGTGGCGGTCCGGCGCATAGCCCCTTTTGGGCCCGACGCAGCGCAAGGCCGCTGCGGAAAGGCCCACGAGGACCAAAAGAGCGAAGACACGGGAAGACGGGTGCCGACCCTGCCGCCATCGCTGGCGGTCTTCCGTTCAGCCTCCAACCGGAGCGCGTGTGCCGGCACTTATACGCAAAAGCGGCGCCGGGGCAAGCGCCGTCGGGGATGGGCGGCGGCCCGACCCTTCCCCGGCTCTTCCCGCCCCGAAGTCTTCTCCCCCGAGTCTCTTTCTCCCAGTCTTCTCCCCCAAAGCCTTACCAAGCAGTCGAAGGCGTGCAAGTCCGCTCCGGCCCGAGAGGAGCGGCCGAGGGGCGCCGACCGAGGGGGCGCTGGGTGCGCATAAGCCCGTCGCCACCGTGCGTGCGCCAGCGCCCCGTGCGCTGCCCCGACCTGAGCCGCCTTGACGACGCGCAAGACTGTGGCTTAAGCGAGCGGACGGTGGATGGGCAAGCGCTGGCGGGCGGGTGGCGCACGGCGGTGGACGGCGGCCGCGAGGCGATTTCGGCATGACGATCGCATTTGTCTTTCCTGGGCAGGGCAGCCAGGCCGTGGGCATGGGCAAGGAGCTTGCGCGCGCCCATGCGACGGCGCGCGCGGTATTCGAAGAGGTCGATGCGGCCCTCGGCCAGAAGCTATCGGCGCTGATGTTTGAAGGTCCGCTCGAGACGCTGCCGCTCACCGAGAACACGCAACCGGCGCTGATGGCGGTGTCGCTCGCGGTCATGCGCGTGCTCGAGGCGGAGCGGGGGTTCGACCTTTCCACCAAGGTCGCTTTTGTTGCCGGCCATTCGCTCGGCGAGTACTCGGCGCTCGCCGCGGCCGGCGCCCTGTCGCTTGGCGATGCCGCGCGTCTGTTGCGAACGCGCGGGCGGGCGATGCAGGCCGCGGTCCCGATTGGGCAGGGCGGCATGGCCGCCCTGCTCGGCGTCGGCAAGGATGTGGCCGAGCGCCTCGCCGCCGCAGCCGCCGAGGGCGAGGTGTGCGCGCTCGCCAACGACAACGAGGATGGCCAGGCGGTGATCTCCGGCACGGCCTCGGCCATCGCGCGCGCCGGGCGGCTGGCCAAGGAATTCGGCGTGCGCCGCTTTGTGCCGCTCAACGTCAGCGCCCCGTTCCACTGCGCCCTGATGCAGCCTGCCGCTGCGGTGATGGCGGATGCGCTCGCCGGCATTGCCCTCAAGGCGCCACGCGTGCCGCTGATCGCCAACGTACTGGCGGCGCCGATTTCCGATCCCGACGCGATCCGGCGGTGCCTGATCGAGCAAGTGGTCGGCACCGTGCGCTGGCGCGAATCGGTGGCGGCCATGGCCCAGCTTGGCGTCACGCACGTCTACGAAATCGGCGCGGGCAGGGTGCTCGCCGGCCTCGCCCGGCGCATCGTGCCGAGCCTCGCGGCAACCGCGATCGGCACGCCCGAGGAAATTGCCGCCGCCGCAGGGTTGGCCGGCGCGCATCAGGCATAGGGGTTGGGCAATGTTCGAGCTGAACGAGAAGACCGCGCTGATTACCGGGGCGACGGGGGGCATCGGCGGCGGCATCGCTCGTGCGCTGCACCGACAAGGCGCGGCCGTCGCCATTTCCGGACGCGATGAAGCCAAGCTTGAGAAGCTCGCCGGCGAGCTCAGCGAGCGCGTGCACATTTGCCCTTGCGATCTCGGCGACCGAGCCCAGGTCGGCAAATTGGTCGACGCGGCGGTGGCCAAGCTCGGCCGGCTCGACATTCTCGTCAACAATGCCGGGTTGACCAAGGACAATCTGTTCATGGTGATGAAGGACGAACAGTGGGACGAGGTCATCGCCGTCAACTTGACCGCCAGCTTCGTGCTGATGCGCGCGGCCGCGCGCGCCATGATGCGGGCCAAGACCGGCTACGGTCGCATCATCAACATTTCCTCGATCAGCGGCGTGTTCGGCAATCCCGGCCAGGGCAACTACGCCGCTTCCAAGGCCGGAATAATCGGCATGTCCAAAGCGCTCGCCCGCGAGGTCGCCTCGCGCGGCATCACGGTAAACTGCATCGCGCCCGGATTTATCAAAACGCCGATGACGGACGCTCTCAATGCCAAGCAGGTCGCGGCCATTCGCGAGGCGATCCCGGCCCAGGGGTTTGGAAGCCCCGAGGATATTGCCGCGGCCACGGTGTTCCTGGCCGCCGCCGAGGCCGGTTACGTGACCGGGCAGACGCTGCACGTGAACGGCGGGCTGGTCATGGTGTAGGGTCCCTGTGCGCCCCCGCGGCATGGGGCGGGAAAGGCGCTGCGCGGTGCTGGTCAAGCACAATGAAGTATGTTAACGAGCCCGTGATCTGGGCGTCGTCCACACGTTGGGAGGTGTGTCGGCCTGTAGCCGCGTGGGGATGGCGCGCCCGGGCCACGGGCGCGACCCATCAAGCGTCGGGTCTCACCGCACCCCGATTGCCCAGCCGGCCCCGAACAGACGCCGAGCCGGCGACGACAAGAGCAGCGTGGAACAGGCGCAAGAGCCGAGGGATAGAACGATGAGCGATGTGGCAGCGCGCGTAAAAAAGATCGTTGTCGAGCACCTCGGGGTCGAAGCCGATAAGGTTACCGACAACGCGAGTTTCATAGACGACCTCGGCGCCGACAGCCTCGACACGGTGGAACTCGTGATGGCCTTCGAGGAGGAGTTTGGTTGCGAAATCCCGGATGATGCGGCCGAGCAGATCCAAACCGTCGGTGATGCAGTCAAGTTTCTCGAAAAGCACGCCAGCGCCGCCTGATTGCACGCGGCCCGGTCGCTCCACGCTCCGCGCTCTGCCTCGCCTAGCGGTCACTGAGCAGCGCCGCCCGCGCATCGCAGGCGGCCGGAAATTGCCATGCTCCGTCGTGTTGTGATCACCGGCCTCGGGCTGGTCACGCCGCTCGGGTGCGGTGTCGAGGCGTCCTGGTCGCGGCTCATTGCCGGCGGCAACGGCGCGCGCCGCATCACCGAGTTCGAGGTTGCCGACCTCGCTTGCCAAATCGGCTGCTTCATTCCCCGCGGTGCCCGTGAGGAGGGCAATTTCAACCCGGACGACTGGATGGAGCCCAAGGAGCAGCGCAAGGTCGACGACTTTATCGTCTACGCGATGGCCGCGGCCACCCAGGCTCTCGACGATGCCGGTTGGAAGGCGGACGATAGCGACAAGCAAGAGCGCACGGGCGTGCTGATCGGATCGGGTATCGGTGGCCTCAGCGGCATTGCCGACACCGCATTGCTGCTGAAGGAAAAGGGGCCGCGCCGCGTCAGCCCGTTCTTCATACCCGGCCGGCTGATCAACCTCGCCTCGGGGTACGTCTCGATCAAGCACAGCCTCAAGGGGCCCAACCACGCGGTGGTAACCGCCTGTTCGACGGGAGCACACGCCATCGGCGACGCGGCGCGTCTGATTGCACTCGATGACGCCGACGTCATGGTGGCTGGCGGCGCCGAAAGCCCGATCTGCCGCATTGCCGTCGCCGGCTTCGCCGCGTGCCGTGCGCTGGCGACCGCCTTCAACGATCGGCCGCAGCAGGCCTCGCGCCCCTACGACAGGGAGCGCGACGGGTTTGTCATCGGCGAAGGGGCGGGAATTGTCGTTCTCGAGGCGCTCGAGCACGCCAAGGCCCGCGGCGCCAAAATCTATGCCGAGGTCATCGGCTACGGGCTCTCGGGAGACGCCTTCCACATCACTGCGCCTGCGGAAGACGGCGACGGCGCCTTCCGCTCGATGCGTATGGCGCTCAACCGCGCACGCCTCGACGTGAGCGACGTTCAGTATGTCAACGCCCATGGCACCTCGACGATGGGCGACGAAGTCGAGCTCGCGGCCGTCGAGCGGCTGTTCGGCAATGCCGCCGGAAGCCTTGCCATGTCGTCGACCAAGTCGGCCATCGGACATCTGCTCGGTGCCGCCGGCGCGGTCGAGGCGATCTTCTCCGTGCTTGCCATTCGCGACAACGTGGCCCCGCCCACTCTCAACCTCGACAACCCCTCGGTTGCCACCACCATCGATCTCGTACCGCACAAGGCGCAAAAGCGCCCGATCGATGTCGCGCTCTCCAACTCCTTCGGGTTTGGCGGCACCAACGCCTCGCTTCTCTTGCGCCGGTATGCGCGCTAAGCTCGGGGCGCGCGCGCGCGCGGCGCGGTCCTTCGGGATCCGGCCGCATGCTTGCGCCGGCCGCCGCGCTGGGGCGTGCAATCGTCCTTTCGCCACATTTGCCGGTAGGGTCGAAGCCCCATAGCGGTACGCGGGTGTGCGTCGGCCTAGCGCGGGGCGGGCAGCGCACCCGATGGGGAGCGGAGCATGAGAAACCGCCGGCCGCCGGATCAGCGCGCCTACCTCGGCCGAGGCCAACTGGCGCGCAGCCCCGCGGAGCGACTGGAGCCCACGCGGCCCCCGGGTCGGCCACGGCGGCCGCGCGCGCTCGGCGAGCCGCGCCGCATGAGCCCGCTGCTGCGCGCGGTCAGCGCCGTGCTGACCTTCGTCCTGCTGCTGTTGCTGCTGTTCGGCGGTCTTGCGCTGCTGCTCAACAACAGCATCGATGCACAGGGCCCGCTCGGCCAGTCCAAGGTGGTCGTCATTCCCAAGGGCGAAGGGGCGCACGAGATCGGTGCGCGCCTGGAGCGCGATGGCGTCATCAGCGACCGGCGCTTGTTCATCGCCGCGCTGCTGTTTGCAAAATTCTCGGCCTGGGTCGACGGCACCAGGCCGGTGCAGCTGCGCGCCGGCGACTATACCGTCACCGAAGGTGCGAGCATCCGCCAGGTGGTAGCCCTGTTGTCGGAGGGAAAGACGCAAACCTACAAGGTGACGGTCCCCGAAGGGCTGACCAGCTACCAGATCGTTGAGCGCCTGAAGGCCGACCCGAATCTCACCGGTGACATCGCCGAGCTCCCGTCCGAGGGAACCCTGCTCCCCGACACCTTTGTCGTCGAGCGCGGGGCGACGCGCCAGAGCGTCATCGACGGCATGGAGGCTCAGGCACGGCGGCTGATGGAGCGGAGTTGGTCGCAGCGCAGGAAGGACCTGCCGCTCAAGTCCTGGGAGGAGGCGGTCATCTTGGCCTCCATCGTCGAGAAGGAGACCGCGCGCAACGATGAGCGCGAACGCGTGGCCGCCGTTTTCATCAACCGCCTGCGACGCAACATGCGCCTACAGTCCGACCCGACCATCCTGTACGGAGATTCGGCGGGAAAAGTCGTATGGAGTCGCCCCATCCAGAAGAGCGAAATCGCGCAAAAGACCTCGCACAACACCTACCAGATCGACGGCTTGCCGCCGACGCCGATTTGCAACCCCGGGCGTGCCGCGATCGCCGCGGTGCTCAACTTCGCGGACACCAAGGATCTGTATTTTGTCGCCGATGGGACGGGCGGCCACCTCTTCGCCGAGACGCTGAAAGACCACAACAGCAACGTCGCCCGCTGGCGCGCCCACGAGAGGGACGCACACAAGCCGCCCTCCCCGGAGCCGGCCAGCGCACCCGCCCCTCCCCAAGCGCCGAAGGCACGCGCCACGGTCGGCAACGCGCCGGCGCGCGCGACCACGCCGGCGGCGGTTCAGGAGAAATCCCAGTGAGGCTCGGCGCGGCATAGCGCACAAAAGCAATTGCCGTGGACCTGACGGCCCGGCGTCCCCGAGCGGCGTCGCCGATACTCCGCTCCCCGATGGGGCACCCCCGCACCGTCTGCATCGCACGGCGCAGCGGATTGTTGTTGCCCGCGCGCACTGCGACTAGAGTTCGCGATCGGTGGTTGGGGCGCGTGCCGCCCCATGGCAACTCTGGCCGACGCCGCAACGGCGCCGTCCACAGGCCGTGAGTGCGATGATGACCAGCAGCATGACCGGCTTTGCCCGCGCCGCCGGGACCCTCGGGCCAACCGCCTGGAGCTGGGAGGTGCGCTCCGTCAATGGCCGCGGGCTCGACATCCGCCTGCGCTTGCCGCCGGGCCTCGACGCGCTCGAGCCACGCGTGCGCGCGGCCGTGAGCAAGCGGCTGGGGCGGGGCAGCATCAACCTCTCCCTCAACCTGCAACGCGGCCCAGGCAGCACCGAAGTGCGCGTCAACACCGTGGCACTCGAGCAAGTCATCGCCGCGTTGGAAGGCGTCCGTGCGCGTCTCGGGGCGCCGCCGCCGCGCGCGGAGGCTCTGCTCGGCATCAGGGGCGTAGTGGAAATCGTCGAGCGTGCCGACGATGAGGCGGAGGCGCGCGTGCTCTCGGAGACCTTGCTTGCAAGCCTCGGCGAAGCGCTCGACGGCTTGGTGCGCGCACGCTCCACCGAGGGGGCTCGCCTTGCCAGTATCATCGCCGCACAGCTCGACTCCATCGCCAGCCTGATCGGCGAGATCGAGGCGGCACCGGCGCGCTCGCCGGCGGCGATCCGCGACCGCCTGAAAGAGCAAGTAGCGCGCATTCTTGACACCGGAGCCGGGCTCGATGAGCCGCGTCTGCTTCAGGAGGTTGCGCTGCTGGCGACCCGAGCCGACGTAGCCGAGGAGCTGCAGCGCATGGCCACGCACATCACCGCGGCGCGCGAACTCTTGGCCAGCCAACAGCCGGCCGGCCGGCAGCTCGAATTTCTTGCCCAAGAGTTCAACCGCGAGGCCAACACGCTGTGCGCCAAGGCCGCCGATGCCGATACCACGCGTGCGGGGCTGGCGCTCAAGGTCGTCGTCGATCAGATGCGCGAGCAGGTACAGAACATTGAGTGAAGCCAGCCCACATCGCGCACCCGAGATCGCCCGCCGCGGGCTGCTGCTGGTTCTGTCCTCCCCCTCGGGCGCAGGCAAGACCACGCTGGCGCGCCGGCTCCTTGCCGCCGATCGGCAGCTGCTGTTGTCGGTCTCGGTCACCACCCGCCAGCCGCGTCCGGGCGAGGCCGACGGCCGGGATTACCGCTTCGTCACTGCGCGCGAGTTCGAGCGCCTCAAGGCCGCGGGTGAGCTGCTCGAATGGGCGCAGGTACACGCCAACAGCTACGCTACGCCCAAGGCGCCGGTGCTCGCGGCACTGCAGGCCGGCCGGGACGTGCTGTTCGACATCGACTGGCAGGGGGCGCGGCAGCTGCGTGCGATCATGCCGGCCGACGTCGCGAGCGTATTCATCCTGCCTCCCGACGGCAAGACGCTCGAGCGGCGCTTGCGCTTGCGCGCTCAGGACTCCGATGCCGTGGTGGCCAGCCGCCTGGCGGCTGCGGCCCAGGAGATCGCCCACTGGAACGAGTACGATTATCTGCTCGTCAACGCCGATCTCGAGGAGAGCTTCGCTTGCCTGACAGCGATCCTCGCGGCCGAGCGGCTGAAGCGCGAGCGCCGTCACGGCCTGGCAGCGTTCGTCGCGGGTGTGCTCGCCGACCTTTAAAATTTGAAAGATAAAGCGCCGGACCCGATCACGGCGCGCGCTCGGCAATCGCGGCCAGACGTGCGAACGCCTCAACAGGCAGCTCATCGGCGCGCAGCGTTGCGGCAATTCCGGCGGCTGCGAGCAACGGTTCGGGGTGGCGCGTGAAGCCCTTCAGGCTCTGGCGCAGCATTTTGCGCCGCTGCCCGAATGCGGCGGCCGTCAGCCGCGCTAGCGTCGCACACCCGCAGGCAGGGGTGGGCTCGACAATCGGCAGGAAGGCAACGAGAGCGGAAGCGACCGAGGGAGGCGGCGTGAAGGCCGCCGCGGCAATGGCGAACAGCAGGCGTGGGCGCGTGCGCCATTGGGCCAGCACGGCGAGGCGCCCATAGGCCTTGGTCCCGGGGGCGGCGACGATTCGCTCGGCGACCTCGCGCTGAAACATCAGGGTCATGCGCCCGTACCACGGCGGCCAGGGCTCGGCCTCGAGCCAGCGGGTCAGCAACAGGGTGGCGATGTTGTAGGGCAGATTGGCGACGATGACCGGCCGCTGCGGGGCGCGGCTTGCCAGTTGCTGCCAGTCGCTGTGCAGCGCATCGCCATAGAGCACGTCGAGCCGGCCCGGATAGTGCGCGGCAATCGCCTCGAGCGCGGGACGGCAGCGCACGTCGCGCTCGATGGCGATCACGCGCTCGGCGCCCTCCAGAAACAGTGCCC
>JBPYEF010000263.1:0-7101 GCA_051985875.1 Hyphomicrobiaceae bacterium | reverse complement strand
GGACCGGCCTTGTTGCCGTCGAACACATAATCCGTCGAGTAGTGCACGAACAGCGCATCGGCTCTGCGCGCCTCTTCGGCGAGGACGCCGACCGACGTGCCATTAATTCTGACGGCGAGTTCTTCCTCTTCCTCAGCCTTGTCGACCGCCGTGTACGCGGCTGCATTTACGATGACTTGGGGGCGAACGCTGCGCACGATGGCCGCCAGGGATTCGGGTCGTGCAAGATCGCATTCCTCCCGTCCAAGCGCGGCGACATCGCCGAGTGGCCTGAGCGTACGAATGAGCTCCGATCCGACCTGGCCGCTGGCCCCCGTGAGCAACACCCTCACGGGAATACCTCAGCTTCGGAAAAGGATATACCGGCGCAATCCTTTGAGGAGAGCATCGGCTCCAAATTCTCCGTCGGCCAGCTTATGTTTACCGTCGGATCATTCCAGATGATGCAGCGCTCGTGCTCCGGAGCGTAGTAAGCGGTCGCCTTGTACAGGAAGTCCGCAATCTCCGACAGCACGAGAAAGCCATGCGCAAAGCCAATAGGGATCCACAATTGGCGCTGGTTGCGATCGCTCAGCTCAACACCGACCCAGCGGCCGAAAGTCGGCGAAGATCTGCGCAGGTCCACAGCCACATCGAACACGCGCCCGCGAGCAACGCGGACGAGCTTTCCCTGCGCATGCCTGACCTGATAATGCAAGCCGCGCAGTACGCCTAGCCGCGAGCGCGAATGATTGTCTTGCACGAAGGTGAGGTCGAGACCGCTCGCCGCACGGAGCTCCGCCTCATTCCAGCTCTCCAAGAAGAAACCGCGATCGTCACCAAACACCCGGGGCTCCAGAATCAAGACGCCGGGAATGGACGTTTGCACGACCTTCATCACGCGTGCCTGCGCTCTTCGAGAATCCGAAAGAGATACTGGCCGTAGCCGGTCTTCATCAAAGGCGCTGCCAGTTGTTCAAGCTGCTGCGCGTCGATCAATCCCAGGCGGTAGGCAATCTCTTCGGGACAAGAAATTTTCATTCCCTGGCGATTTTCGATCGTTTCCACAAACGTTGACGCATGCAGCAGTGAATCGTGCGTGCCGGTGTCTAGCCACGCAAAGCCGCGGCCGAGGACCTCGACTACCAGCTTGCCACGTCCTAAATAGGCCCTGTTGAGGTCCGTGATTTCCAATTCACCGCGCGGGGATGGTGTGAGGCGTGAGGCGATGTCGACCACCTCAGAGTCGTAGAAGTACAGCCCGGTGACGGCATAGTTGGACTTGGGTTTCTCGGGCTTCTCCTCCAACGCCGTGGCGCGCCGCTGGGCGTTGAACGTCACAACGCCGTAGCGCTCCGGATCACGAACATGATAGGCAAACACGGTTGCACCGTCGGATCTGCGCGTGGCCGTTTGCAGGTACATGACAAGATCGTGGCCGTGAAAAATATTATCGCCAAGGATCAGTGCGGAGTGGTCCGCAGCAATGAACTCACGGGCGATGATGAACGCCTGCGCTATTCCCTCCGGCCTCGGCTGCACCGCGTACTGCAGGTTCAAGCCCCACTGATGGCCATCGCCGAGCAGCTGCCGAAAAAGCGGGGTACTCTCGGCCGTGGAAATAATCAGGATTTCCCGGATTCCCGCGAGCATCAGCGTGCAAAGCGGATAGTAAATCATCGGCTTGTCATAAACAGGCAACAGTTGCTTGGAAACCGCCTGTGTGACTGGATACAGCCGCGTGCCGGAGCCGCCGGCAAGTACGATGCCTTTACGCCGTACCGGTGACGCGGTCGCCATAGTGGCGCGCAATCCAGTCCCGGTATGCACCGCTTGTGACATTAGCCACCCATTTCTGATTATGAAGGTACCAATGCACGGTCTTGCGCAGCCCACTCTCAAATGTTTCCTTTGGGCTCCACCCGATCGTGTCGGTAATCTTGCTGGCATCGAGCCCATAACGGCGGTCGTGGCCTGGGCGATCCCTCACGAATGTGATTTGCTGACGATATGATCGCCCGTCTGCGCGTGGCTTCGCTTCGTCCAGTGAAGCGCAAATGAGCCCGACTACATCGAGGTTTGTCCTCTCGTTACAAGCGCCGATGTTGTAAACCTCGCCTGGCCGGCCGTTCTCGAGTACGCGGTGAATGGCGGCGCAGTGGTCCGAAACATGTAACCAATCGCGAATTTGCCGGCCATCACCGTAGATGGGCAGCGACTGATCGGCGAGTGCCCGGGTAATCACGAGGGGGATAAGTTTTTCGGGGAACTGATAGGGGCCGTAGTTATTGGAACAGTTCGTCGTGATTACGGGTAGGCCGAACGTGTAATAGAAAGAGCGCACCAGGTGATCGGAGGCGGCTTTGCTGGCGGCATAAGGGCTATTTGGTGCATATGGCGTTGTTTCGCTGCACGCCGACGCCGAGGAGTCGAGCGATCCGTAGACTTCATCGGTAGAAATGTGGACGAAACGAAAGCGGACCTTTTCTTCCTTGGCAAGTCCGGCCCAATAGGCGTGTACTGTTTTGAGCAGCTGTAAGGTTGCGACCACGTTCGTCTGAATGAACGCGTCTGGATTGTGAATGGAGCGATCGACGTGAGTTTCGGCAGCTAGATTGATAACTGCTCTCGGTCTGTGCTGCGTAAGCAGCCGTGAAATGACACGCACGTCCCCAATGTCCGCGCGCGCAAAAACATGCCTGCGATTAGCAGCAAGCGCCGCAAGATTTTGCAGATTTCCAGCGTATGTTAGTTTGTCAACATTGACGATTGTATCGTTGGTCTTCTCTATCCAATGATGAACGAGATTAGATCCAATAAACCCCGCGCCGCCGGTGATCAGCACCATGGGCTCGCCCTCCGAACCCCGTATCACCCACACGCATGTGCTTCTATCCGGCAGCAAGCCCTTAAGCAAGTCTTCCTACTGCCGTACCCTGTGAATAAGCTGGGATTGAACGGATGAGGAACGTGGCTGCAAATTGAGCAGTCTTCCGAATTGCACTGCACAGCCGAGATAGCTGCGCTTGGTCCTACACATGTTTCCAGTGCTGCGCGTCCGAATTGCCCACGCGGCCGAAATCGCGTCATCGCATCGCGCGTCGGAACCGGAACCGCGAGCGGTTGCCGGCCACCTCGCGCTCGCCGCAGGCAATGAAGCGGAGCGCAACGCGCCATGCCCTGCTCGGTGCCATGTTCGGTACGCACGCGTACACAAGGGAAAGATCGGTAAACATGCTCTGCCGTGAAAGATGCCGCGCCTGCCGAGCTTGTCGCAAACCGACACCGCCCATCAAGGTGCACGCCAGCATCGGCTTTCGCTGCGCCTACCCTGCGTGGATGCGCGTGCGCCGTAAAGGGTCCTAATGTGTGGCGACCCCTTGGTCGGTGCACAGGGCGCATTGCGGTCGGCTCGTCAACCGCTCGGGTCAGCACCGATTGCCAAACGCGCCACGCGCCAGCGATGGGGTTGAGGATGTGCCGCCGCATGGGTGTGCGGTTGGTCGGGCTGCGTGGATAGTTGTTCCTGGCGTGCGTCGCAGCGCACGATGAGGGATCGCTCGGAACACCGCTTGTCGGGCACCGCACGCGCTGCGAGCCCTGCGATCCGGGCAGCCTGGCGCTGTGGGCGAGAACGTCCTCGGTGCGAATTGCGGGGCGCTCGATGCGCGATTACTGTTGCAATAGGGTAGGGGGGCGGAACCGATGCGCGCGCAAAGGGCGATACTTGCTGGCCTGTTGCTGTTATCGGCGGCTGGAGAGGCGCAGGCGACGGCGCCTGGCCGCGGCAAAGGTGTGCAATTTCCGATTTCGTGCAGCGCGACTGCCCAGGAGAGCTTCAATGACGCCCTGGCGGCCTTGCACTCCTTCTGGTACGCGCAGGCGGTGAAGGAGTTCACGGCCATCGCCGAGCGCGAGCCCGATTGCGCCATGGCGTACTGGGGCATCGCCATGAGTCGTTGGAACCAGCTCTGGGCGCCACCGCGCCCGGATGCGCTGGCGGCCGGGGCCGCGGCGATCGGCAAGGCCGCGGCCGCGGGCCCAAAGAGCGAACGGGAAAAGGATTACATCGGGGCTGTCGCGGCGTTCTACACCGATGTCGACAAGCGCGACCACCGCGCACGCGCCGGCGCCTACGCCTCGGCGATGCAGGCCATCTACCATAAGTATCCGAGCGATCGCGAGGCGGCGGCATTTTACGCATTGGCCCTGCTGGCAACCACCGATCCGCTGGATGCAAGCTACGCGAGGCAGCAGCAGGCCGGTCGCATCCTCGAGGCGATCTTCGCGCAGGAGCCGGACCATCCGGCGGCCGCCCATTATCTTATCCATGCCTACGACTGTGGGCCATTGGCCGAGAAGGCACTTCCCGCTGCCCTGGAGTACGCCAAGGCGGCGAGTGTCGTGCCGCACGCAATTCACATGCCCTCGCATACCTATGTACTGCTCGGCATGTGGCGCGAGGCGATCGAAGCCAATCTGATCGGCGAGAAAGCGGAGCTCGACCGCGGCATTCCCGAGGACCGCCTGCACGATATCGACTACCTCGTCTACGCCTATCTGCAGATAGGACGTGCGGACAAGGCCAAGGAGTTCCTCGATCTGGGCATGGCGATCGAACACGACCTTGTCGCGACCCAGCGCGACATTGGCCTGCGTGCGCGGCCTTTCACCATTGCCGCAATCGACGCGCGCTATGTGCTGGAGCGTGGCAGCTGGCAGGAAGCGGCGGCACTTGCGCTGCGGCCGAACGCCCGCAATCCCTTTATCGAGGCGATCCCGCATTTTGCCCGGGTAATCGGCAACGCGCGCAGCGGCCACCCGGAACGCGCCGAACGGGACCTAGAGGCGCTGGCCACCTTGCAGAGCGCGGTCCTCAAGGCCAACGGCCCGTATTGGGCCCGGCAAGTGGAGATCGAGCACACAATCGCTTCCGGCTGGGTCGCGGAGGCGCAGGGCAAAACCGCAGAAGCGGTGTCCCTCATGGCGGCCGCGGCAGACCTCGAGAGCCGGGGAGATACCCACGATACCCTGTCGCCCGGTCCGATCGGCACCACCGCCCACGAAGCATTGGCTGAGGTGCTGCTGGTGCACGGCAACGCGACCGAGGCGCTGGCGCAGTTCGAGGCGTCGCTGCGCCTCTCGGCGAACCGCGCGCGCGGCTACTATGGCGCGGCGAAGGCCGCCAGTCTGGCCGGCGATCGACCCGGTTTTGAAAGCCACGTACGCAAGCTCGCCGAGCTTTGCGGCCTTCCCGGCGGCTCGCTGCCGTCCGCCAGCGACATCAAGGATCCCGAGCTCAAGGGGCTGCCGTGCGCTTGGCTCGCGCGCCACTGACCGCCGGTGTGCTCGGCCGGGTGCGCGCGCCGGCCGTGCGCTGGGTGCCATGCTGCGGCCGCCTGCTGCTCGCGCTTGCGCTCTGTGCCGCATCGGCAACGAGCGGGCTCGAGGCCGCCGCACCGCGCGTCGCCTTCCGCCTGACCACGCAACACGGCACGCCCTTCACAGACCACGAAATCAGTGGCCGTCCGCTGGCGATCTTTTTCGGTTACACGCAGTGTCCGGATATCTGTCCAACGACGCTGCTGCAGCTAAGCGAAGATTTGCAACGGCTCGGACCGGATGCTGATCGTATTTCCGTACTGTTCGTCAGCCTCGACCCGGAACGCGACACGCCGGACGTTCTGTTAAGCTACATGGCGTCCTTCGATCCGCGCATCGTTGCGCTCACCGGCGCCGCAGCGACGATCGCGGCAGTGGCGCGTGCCTACGGCGCACACTACCGAAAGGTAACGACGGACCAGGGCTACACCATCGAGCATACCGCTGCCGTGTTGCTGCTCGATCGCGACGGGGAGTACGTCGGCGCAATAACCTATGCCGAGAGCGCGGATGCACAGATCGACGATTTGCGTCGCCTGCTTCCCTGACGCACGGGCATCCAAGGACGGCGTCGGCTACAGCCCCGCGCTGTTCCTCGCATGCAGCTCGAAGAAGACGTAATCCGGCGCTACCCCTTTCCCCGATTGACGCATCGGCTCGCCTATATCACGCTGACTGGCCCGTACCAGAGACAAGGCGATCACTCGCATGCGTACGAAAATTGCCGCGACATGGGTCGTCGCCCACGAAAGGGGCGCCCATTTCCTGCTTCGCGATGGCGAAGTCGTGTTCGAGGGCAACAGGATCATCCACGTCGGCAGGGGGTTTGAGGGCCGCGTGGACCGCACCATCGATGGCGCCGGAAAGCTGCTCGCACCGGGCTTCATCGACACGCACGTGCACGCCGGGCATCGTGCATCGCACCGCCTGATCAGCGACACAGGGCGGCCGATGTACTACGGCCAGCCGTTCCTTGAGATCTCCGTCCCCAAGGAGGGCAAGGTGGTCAAAGGTGATCCGCGCTATTTGCAGCACGGTGAACCGGGAGCGGCCGCGGCGTTCGAGCTGAATGCCGCCTATACGGTCGCCGAACTTTTGCGCAACGGCGTGACGACCTTTGTCGAGTACGGCAGCCAGCTCAGCGTGCAGAACGCGCTGCTTGCCGAGGTCGTCCGACTTGGTCAACGCGCCTATCTCGCACCAGGCTACGACTGCGGGCGCTGGGTCGCCGACGCCACAGGACGTCTGCAACGCGTGCGCAACGACGAGCTCGGCCGCGAAGGCTTCGTCACGGCACGGGCCTGGATCGAGAAGAACGATGGCGCCGCCGGGGGACGCGTGCGCGGTATCCTGGTGCCGCGCGAGGTGGAGACCTGCAGCCTGGAGGTACTGCGAGCGACAGTGAGGGCGGCCGATGAGCTGAAGTTACCGATGGCCACGCATGCCGCCTACAGCGTGATCGAGTTCTACGAGACCGTCAAAGAGCACATGCAGACGCCGATCGAGGTGCTCGACCAGCTCGGCATGCTGCGCCCGACACTGAACATCGGGCACGGAAACTTCATCTCCGATCTCCCCAATCTCAACTACGCGGTACACGCCGACCTGGAACGCATGGGCCGCGCGGGCGTTAGCGTATCGCATTGCCCGATCAACATCGTGCGCCGCGCGCGAACGCTCGATAATTGGCAGCGCTATTGCCATGCCGGCGTCAACATGTGCCTTGGTTCCGACACCTAT
>JBPYEF010000262.1:0-4861 GCA_051985875.1 Hyphomicrobiaceae bacterium | reverse complement strand
TCGAACCGTGGGTGGAGCTCAGGATCGGCGTGCTGACGGCGCTGCTCGGAGCGCCGTTCTTCATCTGGCTGGTGCTGAAGATGCGCGCGGAGCTCGCATGAACATCGAGGCGCTCGGGCTGAAGGTGGTGCTCGGGGCGCGCGAAGCACTGCGCGGGCTGGACTTCCGGGCATCGCCCGGCGAACTGACGGCGATCGTTGGCCCGAATGGGGCCGGCAAGTCGACGCTGCTGCGGGCGCTCGCGGGTCTGGTGCCTGCCGCAGCGGGCACGGTCAGTCTCGCCGGGCGGCCGCTCCATGCGTGTGCGCCGCGCGATCGTGCGCGGCTGATCGCCTACTTGCCGCAGGAGCGCACCGTGCACTGGGCGCTGACCGCGCGCGCGGTCGTGGCGCTCGGCAGGATTCCGCATCGTCCCCTCGGCGCCGGTGAAAGCGCGGCCGATGCGCGCGCGGTCGCGGCGGCTCTCGCCGCCACGGACGCCACCCACCTTGCGGACCGCTCGGTGCGCGCCATGTCGGGCGGTGAGCTCGCACGCGTGCTGATCGCCCGCGCCCTGGCGCAGGAGGCCCGCGCGCTGCTCGCCGACGAGCCCACCGCCGGGCTCGATCCAGCGCATCAGCTGGCGCTGTTTGCCGATTTTGCCACGCGCGCGGCAGCGGGCCACACCATTGTCGTGGCGCTCCACGATCTGTCGCTCGCCGCGCGCTTCTGCCGGCGCATCGTGCTGTTGCACGAGGGGCGCAGCGCCGCCGCCGGCGCGCCCGAGGATGTGCTGAGCAGCGAACGCCTTGCCGCGGTGTACGGTGTGCGCGGCCGTCTCGTGACCATCGACGGCTTACCCGTTGTGCTGGCGCAGGGGGTGCTGCCATGATGCCGGCCACGCGACGGTTTTCTATCGCGGACTAGGGGTCGGGTGGGGAGTTGCATTGGGTATCCTGCGGCGAACACAGCACCTGAATTTGGCGCTCGAGGGCGGAGGCGCCCACGGTGCCTTCACCTGGGGCGTCCTCGACCGACTGCTCGAGGAGGAGGCGATTGGTATCGGCTGGATCAGCGCCACCAGTGCCGGTGCGGTCAACGCCGTCGCGCTCGCCGCAGGGTTGGTGGAGGGTGGACGGCCGGCGGCGCGCGCCAAACTCAGGGCGGTTTGGGAGGCGGTGGCCAAGGCCGGCTTGCCCGACCTGGCGCGCCTCAACCCGCTGCTCGCCGGGCTCAGCCGCTCGGGCGCCATGGCCCAGGTCGCCTCGCTGTTCTCACCCTACGACTTCAATCCCCTGAACTTCGACCCGTTCCGCAAGCTGCTCGAGGCGCACGTCGACTTCGCCCTGCTGCGCAGCCGCCGCGGACCCGAGCTGCTGATCGCCGCGACGGACGCGGTGACCGGCCGGCCCCGCCTGTTTCGCCGGCGCGAGATCAGCGTTGATGCCGTGCTCGCCTCCGCTTGCCTGCCGACCATTCACCATGCGGTGCTGATCGACGGCCACCCCTACTGGGACGGCGGCTTTTCCGCCAACCCCGACCTCGTGACGCTGGCGCGCGAAAGCAATGTGCGCGACACGCTGATCGTGCGGCTGACGGCACCCGACCGCGATGGGGTGCCGACGACGGCCCGCGAGATCGCCGCGCGCATCAACCAGATCACCTTTGCCCAGCCGATGCTGCGGGACATCGAGCTGATCGAGACCGCGCGCCGGCTTGCCGCGCGCTGGGCGGGGCTCGGCGCGCCGGTGGAGGCGCGCCTCGCGCGCCACCGCTTCCACCTGATCGAGGCGGGACGCTTCACCGCTGCCCTCAGGCCGGAAAGCAAGACCAAGCCCGATCTTGAGCTGCTGGGCTATCTGCACGGCGCCGCGCGCAGCGAGACCGAGAAGTGGCTGACGCGCAATCGCGCGAGCATCGGCCGGCGCAGCAGCGTCGATCTGGTACGCCATTTCCTCGCCCCGCGCGGCAGCACCGCAATGGGGCAAAGCGCACCACCCGAGGCGGCGGCGTGAGGCCGGCGAGAGCCCATCCATCGGCGAACGGGGAGCATGGCCGACGCGGGACACCGGATCCTGCGCTATCGCGGCGCTTGGCGCGTCGCCCAGCGCGCGCCGTGTTTGCAACGCGGATAGTGCGCATGGGCATGCGAGGCGTTGGGATCGGCACGAGCGGTGCGAGCTGCATGTCACGGTCGTGGCCGCGGTCGCGTCGCCAGCGCATGGCGCCGCTGCGGCGTCATGGCGCTGCGGGCAGCCGCCAGTTTACGCTCGGCGCACCGGCGCCTAAAGTCTCCCACTTCAACGCCTTGCGGAGGAGAACATGCCGCTGCTAACGCGTCGCTCGGCGGGAGCGCTTTGTTGCGGGCTGATGCTCGCGCTGCCGATGGCCTCCAGCATCGCCGCGGACAAGGCGGCGCTGCAGCCGGTCTCGTTGCTGATGTACAGCGTTGCCCCCGATCTCGGCGATGCGCCGCTGTGGATGGTGCCGCACGCGCTCGGCTACTTTGCCGACGAGGGCCTGCAGGTTGGGGTCGAGTACGCCGGTGGCTCGAGCGGGGCGCTGCAGCTGCTCGCCGCCGGCAAGGGACAGTTCGCCGCCTCGACGCCGACCCAGGTCATGCTCGCCACGCACCAGGGCCTGAAGATCAAGTCGGTGTTCGAGCACAACCGCACCTATGGGTCGGCGCTGGTCGTGCCGACGACGGCGGGCGTCGAAACCATCGATCAGCTGCGCGCCTACCTCAAGGGCGGCAACATCGGCGTCGCCAGCATGGCAAGCGGACGCATCCCCTACGCGCGCGCCTGGATCCGCGAGCTCGGCTTGACGGAAGACAAGGACGTGCGGCTGGTCGCCGTCGGGGTCGGTCCTCAGGCGGCCGCCGCGCTCAAGACCGGTTCCGCGCGCGCGCTCGTCATCTACGACGCCGTCTACGCCGCGATCGAGGCCGCCACCGACGTGCGCTTCAAGCGTTTCGAAACCAACTGGCAAAAACCCTTGTTCAGCGGCGTCGTCGTCGCCAGCGACAAGCTGCTCGAGGAGAACCCCGACCTCGCCGGGCACCTGACGCGCGCCCTCGCCAAGGCGCTGGTATTTGCCACCGCCAATCCGCAAGCGGTGGTACGCATCTACTGGAAGCTCTTTCCCGAGAACAAGCCGACGCCGGACAAGGAAGGCGAAGAGCTGAAGAGCCGTACGGTCGTCGTCAACTCGATGATCGCCAATTGGCTGGCGGGCATGGACGCCGCCGGCGCCAAGTGGGGCGGCCAGAGCGCGGCGATGTGGAACGCGGTGCAGGACAACGATCGCAAGGAGGGGCTGATTTCGGAGACGCGCCCCGTCGAGCAGTATTTCACGTCGCGTTTCGAGGCGACGGCGAACGCCTTTGACGCCGATGCGATCCGCCGCCAGGCCTCCGCCTTCAGCGACGACATGATCCGCTTCACGAAAAGCAAATGAGCTCCGGCGCCGCGCACGACCTCGACGCGCTGCTCTGCCCACGGACGATCGCGGTGGTCGGCGCCTCGCAGCGTGGTGGGCGCGCGGCGGGGGCCGTGAAAAATCTGCTCGAACTCGGCTTCGCCGGGGCCATCTATCCCGTCAACCCGCATTACCAGCAGGTGCTTGGATTGCCCTGCTATCCGAGCCTTGCGGCGATTCCCGGCCGCATCGATGTGGTGGTCATCGGCATCCCCGGCGCTTCGGCGCTGCGCGAGCTCGAGGCGGCGCACGCCAAGGGGGTGCGCGCGGCGGTGCTCTTCGCCAGCGGCTTTGCCGAAGCGGGGCAACAGGGAAGCGCGCAGCAAGCCGAGCTCGAGGCGTTCGCGCGCCGCACCGGCATGTTGATCTGTGGACCGAACTGTCTCGGCGTCATCAACCTGCAGGACCGCTCGTGTGCCTACAGCAGCGTCTCGCCCAAGGACGTGGCGCGCGGCGACGTCGCGGTCGTGTCGCAGAGCGGCACGGTGATCGTCGCCCTGGTCAAGAGCGAGCGCGGCATCGGCTTCAGCCACCTGATCTCCTCGGGCAACGAGGCGGCGCTGACCTCCGGCGACTACCTGCGCTACCTCGCCGAGCATCCCGCGACCAAGGTGCTCGGCGCCTTTGTTGAGGGAATTCGCGAGCCAGGGCGTTTCCTTGATGCCGCCGCGGCGGCACGCCGCGCCGGCAAGCCGCTGATCGTGCTCAAGGCCGGGCGCAGCGAACAAGCTCAGGCAGCAAGCCTCGCCCACACCGGCAGCCTCGCCGCCCGCGCCGAGGTGATCGACGCGCTGTTCCTGCAGCACGGCATCACCCAGTGCGCCGATCTCGACGAGTGGATCGAGGCGATCGAGGTGTTCCGCTATGCGCGTGCGCCGACCGCGCGCGGCGTCGGCATCCTCGGCGTCTCCGGCGGCGAGAATGCCCTGGTGCTGGACCATGCCGCGGCGCTCGGGCTCTCCATCCCGTCCTTAAGCGCTGCGGGGCGGCGGCGGCTGCAGGAGCTTCTGCCCTGGTTTGCCTCCCCGCAGAACCCCATCGATCCGACCGGTGCGGCGATCGAGGACCCGACGCTCTACGGCAAATGTCTGGAAGTGCTGGCCGCGGAACCCGAGGTCGGCGTCATCGCCATCTCCCAGGACAGTCCGGCAGCCTTCGACCTGGCGGCCGCGCAGGCGACGGCCGATGCGGCCCGCCGCAGCGGCAAATGCTTCGTCTACTTCAGCAACGTTTCCGGCCCGTACCGGCGCGAGGTGCAAAGCGTGCTGCGGGCGGCGGGCGTGCCCTACCTGCAGGGCTTGCGCGAGGCCCTTTTGGCCATAAAGGCCCTGATCGCCTATCACTTGGAGCCCCCGCACCTCCAGCCCCAGCGGCGGGTCGCCGATGCGGCGCGGCGGGCAGA
>JBPYEF010000261.1:0-8378 GCA_051985875.1 Hyphomicrobiaceae bacterium | reverse complement strand
CTGGAAGGAGGAGCTCGAACAGGTGCTCATGCCGATGATCGACAGCTATCATGTCGCGACCATTGAAGCGCCCGAGAGCCTCGTTGCCTGGCAGGGGTAGGCCATGATCCACGCCTAGCGCGGCCCGTCGTCGCTTCAAGGGTGCCCGCGGCCATTGCCAACGCGGCTCCGGTCGCACAGTAGCCGGGCGATACGGCCCTCGACGGGCCAAGCGCCTTGGCACGAGGTCCCTGCCGCAGGGTGCGGACCATGGCAGCTCGCGCACGCCGTTCCACGTTGCAATGCAGCATTGGCACGCACCGCGAGGCCCGGCGTGGGCGACGCGACGTGCCGTTCCGAGCGGCCGTTGATGCCGTTCGCCGGCGGGATGCGAACGCGGCCTCACCCCTCACCTCGTCAGACCGCTGTACGGCGACATACGCGATCAGCGCGACCAAGCAAGTGGCAGCAAGCAGGTGCCCGCGCGCGGCGCACGCGGGCAACCCTCGGCCGCCGGACTTGGCCGTGCATGCAGGGAGCAAGCCATTGCCCGCTTAGGTCTTGACCCGAACGCGCCGGGAGAGGACGTTGCCGGTCGGGTGAGTCACGCCGCGGCCATGTTCGGTGACTAACGCTGCGGTCGCGCGTGTTCTGGGTTGCGATCTCACTTTGCTCCGTTCCGTGCAGCCCATAGCCGCAAGGGATCGAAAACCGACGATGATGGAAGGCGATAGGTCGCTACAGAAGGATAGCCACAAGCCCCCGGTCGCGGGGGACCCGACCTCGCGCGTCGCCATAACGGTGCTCGTTGCGGCGATGATCGTCGCTGCGGTGCTCGTGGCGAAGCAAGGCAAGGTAGACGTGTCGCGGCCGCCGGTGCAGCCGCAGGCCCAAGCCGGGCCGCCCGCCGCGCAAGCCGACGCATCGCAACCTGCGCAAGCGCAGGACGACCGAAGGCTCGCGGCGTCCGAGCCCGCCATCCCTAGCGAGGACGTTGAGCTGGTGCTCTGGGAGGAGGCAAGCACAAGCAACGATCCGACATTGCTCGAAAGATACTTGGCTGCCTACCCGGCGGGTCGCTTCGCCGAAACCGCGCGGCAGATGCTCGCGGACGTTCGTGCGCGGAGGCGCGAACCTCCCCAAACCGGCAACCTTTCCGGTGACATTTCTGCAAAAACCAGCGCGCCGGCCCCTTCCCCCGTCGTCGCAGCGGCTCCGCCGCCTCCGGCTCCGGCCCCAGTCATCGTCGCGACGCCGCCTGTCCCGCCGCCGATCGTCGCGCCCCCGCCGCCGGCCCCACCCCCGGTCATTGCGGCGGCTCCTCCAGCCGCATCGCCGGCGCCGGCCACCCCCGATAACAACGAGCTAGCGCGCGCGCTGCAGCGCGAGCTCAAACGGGTGGGCTGCCTCAGCGGTGAGCCCGACGGCGTGTGGGGCGAACAAAGCCGGTCCGCACTAAAGAAGTTCGTCAAGCATGCCAAGCTCACCGTTGACAGTGACGCGCCCAATGCAGCGGTACTGGATGCAGCCGCGGCGGCGCGAGACCGCGTGTGCCCGCTCGTCTGCGATGAGGGCGAACATGCGGTGAATGGCCGGTGTGTTGAGAACGCCCGCCCCGCACGGGAGCGTACGCGTCGGGCGGAAAGCCGCAATGGGCCCGCGCAGCGGGAAAGGCCGCGGCGTGAAGCCGACGCGCCCGCGCGAAGCGGTGGTGGTGGTGGTGGGAAGCTCTGTTTCGGGCCCGAGCGCGGTGGCCCGCTCGTCCCTTGCAAGTGAGGCGTGCGGGCACGCAAGTGAAGCGTGCGGGCACGCAAGTGAACGTGAGGGAGGCAAGCAATCGCCACGGTCGTCGGGTGGGCTATCGCCGCATCCCCGTCACCAATGGTGGCGAGCTGGCGGCGAGTGCCGCGTGAGGGCTTGGACGCGCCCAGCCACGCCGAGGATTGACCGTCCAACGCAACGCCGCATCGGACGCGCTAGGGAGCAGGTTCGGATCGGACACTACTTGCCGGACCAAGCCTGGGCACGGCAACGCTCCACAGCGCCACTGTTACAAGTTCGGCGTCCTCCGCCGATCGTTCCCCGAGCGCAGTTGGGAGATGCGCTGGGCAGGGATGATCCGTCGCGCGGAGCGACCACAAGCTTCACGCCGCGTCGTCTGACGCGCGCGGTGACTGATGCTACACTGCATCACGATCCGTTAAGGAGCAGACGATGCATCCCATCCGCACGCCGATCCTGTCGACCGTTCCGCTAAAGGAACTGCGGCCAACGCAAATCACCGTCGGCATGCGGGAAGTGGAAAGCAAGCGTCGCCGCTGGCGAGAGCGCGCCGCGAAAAGCAATGAGAAAGCAGGGAGGTTTCTGGGGCGTCACATGATGCCCGTAATCCTCGGTCGCAAGGACCGACACTTCATCATCGATCAACACCATTTGAGCCGCGCCCTCTTGGAGGAGGGGGTGAAAGAAGTCCTGGTTACCGTCGTCGCCGACCTCAGCCGCCTGCACAAGGATGAGTTCTGGATCTTTCTGGATAATCGGGGTTGGCTGCATCCCTTCGATCAAGCCGGCCATCGCTGCGGCACCGAACAGCTTCCCAAGTCCGTGGCCGGCCTCCTCGACGATCCCTACCGCAGCTTGGCCGGCGAGCTCAGGCGCATTGGTGGATTTGCCAAGGACACCACGCCGTTCAGCGAGTTCCTGTGGGCCGATTTCCTGCGTCGCAGGGTCGAGGTCGAGCTGGTGCACCGCGACTTCGACCAGGCCCTCGAACAGGCACTCCGGCTGGCGCGGTCGGGGGATGCTGATCATCTGCCGGGTTGGTGCGGGCCAGTGCTCCACGACTGAGACCCGGACGCATCTGCGCCGCCCCGATCTGCCCGGGTCGGCTGCTCGGTTCGATGGTGGCAAACGCGCGGACACGGCTGCGGCAACGCGCCGGGCGTGCTCCCGCCCCCGATCACGAGCGCGCACCAACCCGCCGCCCGACGACAAGCGCAATGCCTCCGAGCATCATGACCGAGGCGATCAGCAGCCGCACGGTAAGTGGCTCCGATAGCAGCGCCGCCCCGCCCAGCGCGACGAGCGCCGGCATCGAGAGCTGCACGGTTGCGGCACGCGCAGCCGGCAATCCGCGCAGCGCGAGATACCAAACGACATAACCAAGCCCGGTCGCCAGCGCCCCCGAAGCGGTAGCGAGCAGCAAGCCGCTCGCTGTGACTTGGATGTCGTCGGCGCGCAAAAGACTGACGGCGACGGCGGGAGGGAGACAACAGAGGAGGTTGCTGGCGTTGGCCTCCACGGGATGCTCGACGCCACGGGCAAGCAAAGAGAAGCATCCCCACGCGGCCCCGGAGATTGCCATCAGGACGGCACCCGTTGCGCTCGGCGCGGTTGCCCCGGGCAGGACCAAATACACAAAGCCGAGAAGCGCCATGGCCAATCCGGCCCATTGCCAGCCGGCGAATCGTTCGCCCTCCCAAAAGGCGACGCTGAACATGCTGAGCTGCACAGAGCCGATCAGTATGAGCGCACCGATGCCTGCGTCGAGCCGCAGGTAGGCGAAGGAGAAAAACACGAGATAGGCGAACAGTGCGGCGACCGACAGCGGGTTGGCCCGGCGCAGGCTTGGAAGCCCACCCCGCCGCAGCCACAGCACCAGGCTGAGCATTGCCGCTCCGGACAGGACGCGCAGCGTGGTGAACGTTGCCGCATCGATAAGCCGGGGAGCCAAGGCCACCCGGCACAGGATCGAATTGGCGGCAAAGCACAGCATTGCCACTCCAGCCAGCACGATTGTTCGCAGATGTGTCCCGCCCGCCGCGGCAGGCACCGGCGTTCGGTGCATGATGGATCCTAGATCATCGCGGCCGTGGCGTCGCGACCTAATGCGCGCCGTTCGTCAACCGGATTGTCCGAACGCCATCGGCGACAAGCGGCGCTGGTTTGCTTGGCAAGAGCCCTGATCGTGCGAGGCCGTGGCGAGCAGCGGCGCGTCTTGTCGCCGCTCAACCAGCGCGCAGATCACCCGTCAATTGAAGTTCAGCTTCAAGCCCGGCTCCGGCCAATGCAGCACACCCAATCGGCCACTATCGGAGAGCGTGACGTAGGCGGTGCGCATATCCGCGCCGCCAAAACAAATGTTGGTCGGATAGCAGTCCGGCATCTGCACCGCGCGAACGATGTCGCCAGCCGGCGAGATCTCGGTGATATGGCCGGTGTTCAAGGTGGCCACGGCGATGTTGCCGCTGGCCATCACCTTGAGGCTGTCGAAGCGTGCGTGCCCGCTGAGACCCGCGAGCACCCGGCCGCTGTGCGGCGCGAACGCCTGCTTGGGCTTGAGCCTGCCGGGGGCGAGCACTTCGAAGGCCCAGAGCCTCGCGCCCTCGGTGTCGGCGACATAAAGCGTCTTGCCGTCCGGTGACAACCCGCAGCCGTTCGGGCTGAGGATCGGGTAGGCTACTTCAACGATCGACGAACCGTCCGGCAGGGCATAATAAACTCCGCCGTTGTCGCGGTGCCGCGGGTAGCGTTTGCCGAGATCGGTGAAATAGAAGCCGCCCTCCCTGTCGAACACCAAGTCGTTCGGCGCCGACAGCAAGTGGCCGCCCACCTCCTTATAGAGCAGCTTCGCCTCGCCGGTTTTCGGGTTTATGCGCTGCACATAGCCGAACTTGTAGTCCGGGTGCGGCCCGAGGCCCATGGAATGCCCCTCGACGTAGCGACTGCCCCCGTTGTTGCAGAGGTAAAAGCAGCCGTCGGGGCCGATCGCCAGCCCGTTCGGCCCTCCTCCGCACTCGGAGAACACGTCGACCGTGCCGTCGGGCGTCACGCGCGAGCAGCGCCGATTGCGGATTTCCGTCAGCACCACCGAGCCGTCGGCACAGGCCACGGGACCTTCCGGAAAGCCCAGTCCCGTGGCAAGGATCATCACATCGGTCATGTCGTCGCTCCCTCCTTCGAAATCAGCAAGGCCCGCGCGCACGCTAACCGCACGACGGTCGATGTGCACGCGTTCACGATCCCGCCGCGATCCCGGCGAACGCGCAGCTCCAGCCTTGGAGCAGCCTGCGGCGATGACGGTCGAGCTACCTCGAAGCGAGTTCGCCGATGCCGAGGCACGATCGTATCGCATCTCCGCCGAGAGAAAATATATTGAGCGGTACGGGACGTTGTCCGGAAGGGCTGGCCGTGCACGTGATCCGCCTCAAGGACACTCGGCATGGGCGCTACCAAAGGCCGTGCGAGATCGCGCGGACCAGGCGCGATAGCTGCTCGAGCTAACGCGTTGCGCGTCCGATAACAGACCGCGACGAGCGTAACGATCGCGCGCGCGACCGGGCATCCGAACTTCACGCGAGCGGGCGACACGGCGCGTCGCCAACGCCGCTTTCCGCCGCGCGCGCCCCGCGGCACGACCGGCGATGCGGCTGGCCGCTCGCACGCACCCGAAGCCGGCCGCATCGCCTTCCGCGGGCCCCTGCATCCGACCAGGACGGCGGCATAGGTCAGCGCTGGGACGGCTCGATACATGCGCCCCTCACCGTACGCGGCAGCTCGCCAGGCTCTCTCGCCGCCCCCGAAGCGAGCAGGCTGGCAACGTCGGCCTCGGAGTAGCCGACCTCGGCCAGCACCGCGCGCGTGTGCTCGCCGAGACGCGGCGCCGGCAGGCGGTCCGCGCGCATGCCCCCATGGAACGTGGTCGCCACCTTGGTGCGCCAAATCGACCCCTCGCTCGGATGTTCCTCGCGCTCGAAGAAGCCGATATCGCGGAGGTGTGGGTCGGCGAATAGATCATCGATCGAATTGTAGCGGGCGACTGGAACCGCGCATGCCTCGAAGATCGCCAGCCAATCGGCGGTCGTGCGCTGCGCCAACCCCGAGGCGCGCACCTGGAAATAAGCCTCGGCATTGGCACTGCGCGCCGAAGCGCTGGCGAAGCGGGCATCCGTTTTGAGATCCGGTCGGCCGATGGCGTCAAAAAAGGCGTAGGCCTGAGCGTCGGTATTGGGGGCGACGGTGATGTAGCCGTCGCGGGTCGGTAGCGGTCGGTAGTCGGGACTGAGCAGCCGGTTGTCACCGCTCGGCCCGGCCGGCGGATCGAACGTGGCGCCTGCCATGTGCTCGCTCATGACGAAGGAGACCATATTCTCGAGCATGGGAACGTCAATCGCCTCACCGCACCCGGTTGTATGCCGCCGGTAGAGCGCAAAGCCGATCGCCTGCGCGGCTATCAACCCCGTGACGTGGTCGGTCATCACCATCGGCACGAAGCGCGGTTCGCCGACGGCGCGCTCGAACGTCCCGGCGACGCCGGAAAGGCTCTGTACGATCGGATCATAGGCGGGGGCATCGAAATAACGGCCGCCCCGGCCGAAGGCGAGGATCGAACAGTGGATGAGGCGCGGATTGACCTGCTTCAGGCCTGCAAAGTCGAGCCCGGCCCGCGCCAGCGCCTTGGGGCGCACGTTGGAGACGAACACGTCGGCTTTGGCGATCAGGGATCGCAGCGCCGCCATCCCCTGCTCATGCTTCAAATCGAGGCAGACCGAACGCTTGTTGCGGTTGAAATTGAGGAACTTACCGGACATGCCGGCATGGCGCGCACCGACAGCGAGCGTGCGCAGCAGATCGCCGCCCGGTGGCTCGATCTTGATCACGTCCGCACCCTGGTCGGCAAGCGTACGCGTGCAGATCGGCCCAACCACCACGGAGGTCTGATCGATGACGCGAATGCCCTCAAGCGGACCGCCGGTCATGCGGCGTACTCCAATGTGACGCTGGCGCAGAGATGGCCGTCCTTGTCCGCGCCCCAGCAGGCAAGTGCACCGTCGCGGGCCATGCTACCCGCAACCGTCAGGCGGCCGCCGACCCATAGCGGCCGGGTCAGCCGCGCCTCGAAGCCCGTCAGCCGTCCCGGCAGGTGCGACAGCGCCGCGTCGATGATCAGCTGCAGTGTGAGGCCGCCGTTCTGCACAGGCTCGGGATAGCCTTCCTCGCGCCGTGCGTAGTCGGCGTCGTAGTGGATGCGATGCGCGTTCCAGGTAATCGCCGAATAGCGGAACAAAAGGGCGTTGCTCAGCAAGACGTCGTGCGACCAGGCGGCGTCGGCAGGCGGACTCGAGGGTTGGGCAAGAATGTTCTTGGCACCGGGCGCAAGGGCCTCGCGATAGACCGCGTCGAAATCCTCAATGGCGATCGCCTTCTCCGCTACCGAGATGGTATGGCGCATGGTCAGCACGACCAGGGGGCCGGTGCGTGCCATTTTGGGTGTGATGGCGACCACCTCGGCGATGCGGCGTGCCGGCTCGGTTGCGCGCAGCGTTCCCATGATCCGTGCGCGGCGACCCGCGGCCATGCGGCGGGGCAGAGGAATGGGTGGCAGGAAGATCCCTTTTCGGGGATGCCCATCGGGGCCGATGTCGCGCTGCAGCGCGTTGTTTGCAAAGAACAGGGTGAACCAGTGGGGCGGCAGCTCCGTTCCAGGAACGAAGCGGTCGGGCTCTTTGTCGAGCATCGCGGCGATGCGGCGCACGGTGGTGAGGGCGATCTCATCCTCAACGATCTCGCGGCGGCCGATCCAGGCCTGCAACTCCGGTAGGGACGCTTGGATCAGCTCTGCTGTTGTCGTCATGGCTCACCGTCGGCTGTGCTTGGGCACTCCAGGCAAGACTATACGCTTTGCCCGCAAGCGCCATGTACGACCGCAAGTGCGACTGCATGCTTCGCCCGCTGCGGCCCACCCGCTCGCCGCCCCCCGATGGTGCCGCCGATTTCGCGGGCTCTGGTTGAAGGCATCAAAGAGGGACAAGGGCCATACGAGGTCGCCCTTGACCGGCATCTCGACGACAAGGTCAGCGCGCCGAAGGGAGGCTGGGGATCGCCATCTCCTCGAACCTGCCGGACAGGGAGTTCCGGGTGACGCGGGGCGTGCGCGTATCGCCGTTGCTGAAACGCACGCTTCCCGCTCTGCTGCTGGTGGCGCTCGGCGGCCGCGCCGCGTTCTCACGGGGGACGTGTGGTGGCCGAAGTTCCACGCGCTACTCAAGGGTTCGGCTGGCTCTGCTAACGACAAGCCCCGTCCCCAGCTGATCGCGCCGCGCAAGGCAGCGGGGGCCCGCCGAGCTCCGCCCGCCGCAATGCCGGCGGCCCTGCGTTGCGCGCATGCGATACACGCCCAGAGCTGCTATATCCTGGGCTCTCCACACGCGTCGGGTGAGCGTATGCCCCAGCGAACCGTTGCGCATTGCCTGGGCATCGCACCTCACGTTCAGGAGGTGTGGTGATGGCTGGTTCGCCAGCGGCGCCCACGACCCGCGGGACCGCGGGCAGCGCGCTCGTATTGCGGGAGATCGGCAAACGCTATGCCGGATCCACAACGGCGGCGGTCGACCGGCTGT
>JBPYEF010000260.1:0-6237 GCA_051985875.1 Hyphomicrobiaceae bacterium | reverse complement strand
GGCAAGGGTGTCGAGTGCCAGAATGACGATCGTCGCCAGGCTGCTCAGCAGAATGCCCTTGCGCCTCAGGCGGTAGCGCCAGCCGATCAGGAACCCGAAACCCGTCAGAAACGCAAGCCCGAGCCGTAGCAGCGGCGAACCGACCTCGAGCTGGGTTACGCTGCGGCCGTCGACCAGCTCGGCCAGAATCTGTGCGTGGATCAGGGCACCGGGCATGGTCTCGCCGCCACGCGACGTCAGCGGGGTCAAGTGCTGGTCGACATCCGGCAGCATGCCACCGAGGATGACGACTTTGTCCTTGAGTGAGGCACGCGCCGCGGCGAGCATCGGGTCGCCCGCGGCAAGCAGCAGCGTTTCGGCGGGAATGGTCAAGAACGTATCGGAACCGTCCGCCGGCTGGCGCAGCCAGGCAATGCGCCGGTGGCTCATGTCCGGCGTCACGCCGGCCGCCTCCGCGAGCAGTTCAGCAAAGCTCTTGGCGAAGCGCGAGCCGGGCGCCGCTTGCGCCTTGAAGCGCACCACCCAGTCGCGCTCCGTCGCCAGGTTGGCGAATCCGGCGGCACACCCTGCCGCGGCGATGAACGCGGATTGCCGCTCGCTCTGCGCCGGCGTGAGCTGCAAGCGTTCGTCGGCGGCCGCCACCACCACCCTGGCCCTGGAGCGGCGAATGGCATCGATCAGCACGTCCTCGTTGTCGGCCGGAGCGGTGCGGTAGAAGAGGGTATCGATGCCGATGGCCGCGACCCCGGCCGCGTTGAGGGCGTCGACCAGCTTGGCGAGCAGCAGGCGATCGATCGGCAGGCGCGCCTTGTAGTCGTTCAGCGTCTGGTCGCTGATGCCGACGACCGCGACCCGCGGATGCTGTGTCGGCAGCTGGTCCGAGAGCAGCGCGGTGCGCACATCCGCCATCCCATGCTCGAGCCGCAGCAGGCCCGGCGCGTAGCGCGGCATCAGGTCCGCCAACAGCAGCGTGGTAAGCAGGGCGACGACCACGGCGATCAACAGCGGGCGTGGAAACAGCGCCGCCCTGCCGCGTGCCCGATGGTGGGGCTCGGCCGTCATCGGGCTAACCCGCTAGCCGCGACATGCGCCGCCGCCGGACCAACGCCCACCCCACACCTGCCTCCACACCGGGCAAGCGCGCCGCGTCTTGTCGGCCGGCCCGCGCCGCGTATAAACCGTTCCTTGCTTGCCGGCGCGCCCGCGACCAGCCGAGGCGAGGCGAGGGCGGGCGCAGCAGTGGCAGGGGAAAGAGCATGCGAGATGGGGCACAAGGCGGGCGACCATCGGCACGGCAAGCCACCGTCCATGCGCGGGGAATGCGTCGCGATTTTGGCATTGTGGCGGCCAACCCGCCCTGCCGGCGCCGCTGACCGCCGCGCGGCGGTGCAAGCGCCCGCGCAGGATCGCATCTGAATTCGCCTGGGGATTGGCCAAGGGAGGTTGTGCAATGCGTCCGCTGGATGGAGTTCGCGTCCTCGATCTGAGCAGGGTGCTGTCGGGCCCCTACTGCACGATGCAGCTTGGCGATCTGGGCGCCGAGGTCATCAAGGTGGAGCGGCCGGGCGAAGGCGACGACACGCGTGCCTTCGCGCCGCCCTATCAGGGCGATCAGGCGGCCTACTTTTTATCGGTCAACCGCAACAAGAAGAGCATCACGCTCGACATGAAGCGGGCCGAGGGCAAGGAGGTGCTCTGGCGCCTGATCGACGTCTGCGACGTGCTGGTCGAGAACTTCCGCCCGGGGGCGATGGATCGCCTCGGCCTTGGCTATGCTGCCGTCAGGGCGCGCCGGCCAACGCTCGTCTACTGCTCGATATCCGGGTTCGGCGATACCGGGGTCAACAAGGATCGGCCGGGCTACGACGTGATCGTACAGGGCGAGGCCGGCGTCATGGACATCACCGGCCCCCGCGACGGCGCGCCGCACAAGGTGGGCGTTGCCGTCGCCGATCTCGTCTCCGGTCTGTGCGCCGCGCAGGGCATCCTCGCCGCGCTGCTGACGCGGCAGGCGACCGGGCGTGGCCAGCACGTGCGGATTTCCATGTACGAGGCCGTGGCAGCGCTGCTGACGTTCAACGCCAGCATCTACTTCGCCACCGGCCAGTCGCCCCGTCGCCGCGGCAACGAGCACCCGACCATCGTCCCCTACGAGACCTTCGAGACCGAGGACGGCTGGATCAATCTCGGCGTCGCCAACGACGAGCTGTGGCAGCGCTTCTGCGCAGCGGCGGAGCACCCCGAGCTCACGGCCGATCCCCGTTTTGCCCGCGCGTCCGATCGCGTCCGCAACCGCGAGGTGCTCGTGCCGCTGCTCAGAACGATCGTCAAGCAGCACACGCGCGCCACCTGGCTCGAGCGCTTGGACGCGGCGGGAGTGCCAAGCGGGGCGATCCGCAGCGTCGGCGAGGTTTGCGAGGGCGAGGTTTTGCGGGCACGCGCCATGGTCGCGGAAATGGCGCACGCGAGCGCCGGCATCGTCAAGGCAATCAAGAGCCCGGTGCACCTGAGCGAGACGCCGCTCGATGGTTATGTCGCACCCCCCGCGCTCGGCCAACACACGCGCCAGATCCTGGCGGAGGTCCTCGGCTACTCCGCCGCCGAGATCGACGCGCTCGCGCGCGGCAAGGCGATCTAACCCGCTGTTTGCGCCGGTGGCCGCGGCCAGAAGGCGTAGCGGCGTGCGCGGCGCGCGACAAAGCGGGCAATGCGCCAGCTCTCCACAACCCCGCCGCCCGCGCCGGACAGCGGGCTGGCTTGGCCGGCTGCTCCTGGTGCCGCGTCATCACCGCGGCCGCCGGCGACTTTGTTTCGGCCGAGCGCCCGCTTGCAGCAGGGCAAGGTTCTGCCCGCTCCCCTCGCCATGACAAAATGTCAGGCACGATCTCCGGGACAAGATTTCAAGGCCAAGATGGCAGGCGCACGCCGCCGGCGGCGATCAGCCGTAGCTGCGATCATCGGCAATGACCTTGCCGTCGTTGGGCAGCGAACCCGGCGCCACGAGTTCCACATCGCCCTTCAGCTTGGTGAGCGACTGCAGGCCCTCGGCGAGCTGCGCGCGCAGGCCGGAATCGGTCGCCGCGGCGGTCTCGGCGCGCAACGTCATCGTGTCCTGTTCGCCGGTGCGGCCGACGACCAGGCGCACGCGCAGCACTGCGGCATGGCGCTTGGCGAGCTCGGCAATCTGCTCCGGATGCACGAACATGCCCTTGACCTTGGTCGTCTGATCGGCGCGGCCGAGCCAGCCCTTGATGCGCATGTTGGTGCGCCCGCACGGACTGATGCCGGCGAGCACCGCGGACAAATCCCCGGTGGCGAAGCGCAGCATCGGATAGTCGCGGTTGAAGGTGGTTACCACCACCTCGCCCACCTCGCCCGCGGGGAGGGGATCGCCGGTTCCGGGACGCACGATCTCGACGATGACCCCCTCGTCGACGATCATACCCTCCAGCGCGGCGCTCTCGTAGGCGATGATGCCGACGTCGGCGGTTGCGTAGGTCTGATAGGTGGCGATGCCGCGCGCTCGGTATTCGGCGCGTAGCGATGGAAACAGAGCGCCTCCCCCGACCATCGCCTTGTTGATGGAGGAGGCGTCCTTGCCGACTGCCTGAGCCTTGTCGAGCAGGATCTTCAAGTAGTCGGGCACCCCGACATAAACCGTCGGCCGGACGCTCTGCACCACCTCCAGCTGCTGCTCGGTGTTGCCGGGACCGGCGGCGATCACGGCGCAACCGAGTGCGCGCGCCCCGGCATCCAGGATCCAGCCGCCGGGCGTCAGATGATAGGCGAAGGTATTGTGCACAATATCACCGCGGCGCACGCCGGCTGCATACAGTGCCCGCGCCGTCCGCCACCAGTCCTCCCCGAAACCCTCGGGCTCGAAGATCGGACCGGGCGACATGAAGATGCGCCCGAGCTCGGCCACCGGCCTGGTGGCAAAGCCCCCGTAGGGCGGGCTCTTGGCCTGCAGATCCTTGAGCGCGGACTTGCGCAACAGCGGCAGGCGGGCGAGCGCCTCGCGCGATGTCACGCCCGCGGGATCGACGCCCTCGAGCTGCGCTGCCCACCCCGGCGCGGCGGCGATCGCCTGGCGCAGCAGGTCGGGCAGCAGGTTGAACTGTGCGCGCTCGCGCTGGGCCGGGTCGCGCGTTTCGAGCTGGTCATAGTGGCTGTTGCTTGCCGGCACGGCGCTTCACTCCCCTTCGATTCGCCCGCGTTCGTCCACGCTGGCGGCGCGGGACCTGGTGCTCACGCCAGCCAACGCTTGCGGCGCTTATAGGACTTCACGTCACGGAAGCTCTTACGCTCGCCGCCGCCGACGCCGAGGTAGAATTCCTTGACGTCCTCGTTCTCGCGTAGTGCCTGCGCATCGCCGTCCATGACCACACGCCCGTTCTCCAGGATGTAGTCGTAGCGCGCGTAGCGCAGCGCAACGTTGGTGTTCTGCTCGGCCAGCAGCACCGCCACGCCCTGCTCGGCGTTCAGCCGCGCGACGATCTCAAAGATTTCCTCGACCAGCTGCGGAGCCAACCCCATCGACGGCTCGTCCAGCAGCATCATGCTCGGCTTGGACATCAGGGCGCGCCCGATCGCCGTCATCTGCTGCTCGCCCCCGGACGTGTAGCCGGCGAGCGATGCGCGCCGCTCCTTGAGGCGCGGGAAGTAGCCATAGACCATCTCGAGGTCGGCGCTCACGGCAGCGCGCCCGTCGCGGCGCGTGAACGCGCCGGTGAGCAGGTTCTCCTCGACCGTGAGGTGGCCGAAGCAATGCCGCCCCTCCATCACCTGAATACAGCCGCGCCGCACCAGATCATTGGCGTTGAGCCGATCGACGCGCTCACCCTTGAACTCGATCGCGCCCTTGGTCACTTCGCCGCGCTCGGAGCGGATCAGGTTGGAGATGGCCTTGAGGCTGGTCGACTTGCCGGCGCCGTTGGCGCCAAGCAGCGCGACGATGCCCCCGGGCGGCACGGTCAGGGAGACGCCCTTGAGCACGAGGATCACGTGATCGTAGATCACCTCGATGCTCTTGACCGCGAGGATGGGATCGGCCGCGGACGCCCGCGCGCCGTCGACCTTAGCGTGCGATTGCACCGTCACGGGCAATGCCTTCCGTTAGGCTCGTGGCGGGCGGCGCGACGCGCCGCCCGCGGATGGCGTCACCGCCGGACTTCGCTCAGCTCTGCTTGGAGCAGTCGCGCGGGGTGATCTTCTTTTCCGCCGCGTACGCGTCGGCGTGCTCTTTGACCATTGGCGCGAGGATGCTTTCATCCGCCGTATAGAAGTCCGAGATCGTCTTCCAGGCCTTGCCATCCCACTGCTGGACGCGCGCCTGGTCGGCACCCTGATGGTCGGAGCAGCTGAACTTTATCGGCTTCAGCATGCCTTCGAAGCCCAACTCCTTGATGCGCGCGGCGGTGAGATCCAAGTTCTCAAAACCCCAGCGGATCTGCTCGCCGGTCAGCGGCTTGGCGCCGAACTTGCCCTGCGCGGTGCGGATCGCCTCGGTGCCGAGCATGGAGTTGATCAGGCCGCGGTTGTAGAGCACCTGGGCGAAGTCATCCTTGGCCACGGACTTGCCCTTCGCAACCACGTACTTCTCCAAATCCTCGTGCACCTTGAATTTGCCGGGCGGGTGCTGGAGCATCAGCGCCTTATAGCCGATCGACTGGTCGCCCGCCGGCGTCACGTCGGGTTCCGCCCCGGACCACCAGACGCCGATCATCTTGTCGCGCGGATAGTTGACCGCCGCCGCTTCTTTGATGGCCGTGGAATTCATCACGCCCCAGCCCCAGAGCAGCACGTAGTCGGGACGGTCTTGGCGGATTGCCAGCCACTGCGACTTCTGCTCCACCCCCGGATGGGTAACGGGAATGGCCTTGAACTCGAAGCCGTTCAACTGCGCGCGCTTCTCGAGCGCAGGGATCGGCTCCTTGCCGTAGGGACTGTCGTGGTAGAGGAGGCTGATCTTCTTGCCCTTCAGCTTGTCGATCCCGCCGAGCTCCTTGGCGATGTGCTGAATGGCGATGTCGGCCGCCGTCCAATAGCTGCCAAGGGCGATGAAGTTCCAGGGGAAAACGCTACCGTCGCGACTTTCGGAACGGCCGTAACCGGTGGTCAGCAGGGGAATCTTGTCGGTTGGAACCTTTTCCGTCAGGGCAAAGGTGATGCCCGTCGACAGCGGCGAGAAGTATCCTGCCCCAGTCGCACCCCTGCTCTTCAGACGCTCGTAGCACT
>JBPYEF010000259.1:0-4295 GCA_051985875.1 Hyphomicrobiaceae bacterium | reverse complement strand
GTTCCAGTCGGCGCTGGCAAAGATCGTGTCGACTTGCGCCCGGGCGATGCCGGCGATCTCGGTAGGTCCCTTGGGCAAAACCTCGGCTACGAAGCGCTTGAGGGCGCGCGAGGGCAGCGGCGCGGTGGCGGCAATGCGCGCTGCATAGTCGCGTGCCACCGCCATCAGCTCGGCCACGGGCACGACCCGGTTGACGTAGCCCACCTCGTAGGCACGTCGCGCATCGATTGGCTCGCCCAGCAGCAGCAGCTCCATGGCGATCTTGTGGGGGATGCGCGCGGCGAGATTGCTGATCATGCCGCCGGTGAAGCCGACCTTGACTTCGGGATAGGAGAAGCGCGCATTGTCGGCGGCGATGAGCATGTCGCACATGGTGGTCAGCACCATGCCCCCGCCTACCACCCAGCCGGCGACGGCGCCGATCACCGGTTTGTCGACGGCGACGCCGACGCCGGGGATGCCGCGATAGAGATTGGCGGGCGGATCCTTGAGGTCGGCGCCGGCGCTGAAGGCCGCCTCTCCGGCGCCGGTCAACACCGCGACGCGGTCCTCCTCACGCGCCATCAGGCGCAGCCAGGCCTGGTGCAGCCCTTCGACGACCGCCGCGTCCAGGCGGTTCATGCGCGCCGCTCGGTTGATGGTAATCACCGCAATGTGGTCCTGCGAAGCATAGGTCACGGCATCATGGCTCATGGCAGTCGCTCGCTCCTTGGCCAGAGGGGCTGCAGCCTATGGGTTGGCGGCGGCGTTGACCACTGCCGAAGCGCCTTGCGGATTGGCGTAAACGTGGAACAATGCCGGCCATTGCAGCGCACGAGGAGGGCTCGGGCATGACCGGCGAAGGCGAAGAAGAGTTCGGGTTTGCGCCCGCGCACGATGTGCCGATCCCCTACATGCAGCGCATTCGCGACTACTACGTGGCACTGGGTTTTGGCGCGCCGTACCGATGGGCGCACTACGCCCACGTCCCCTTCCAACCCTTGACCGTTGCCTTGTCCAAGGCGCGTGTGACAATCGTGACGACGGCCGCGCCCTACCAGCCCGGCAAGGGTGACCAGGGTCCCGGCGCGCCCTACAACGCGGCGGCCAAGTTTTATGCGGTGTATTCCGGTGACACGGGCAAGGATCACGACCTGCGCATCTCCCACGTCGGCATCGACCGCGCGCACACCACGGCCGAGGATCAGGGAAGCTATTTCTCGCTGACGCAGCTGCGGGAGGCGGCGCGGCGCGGACGCATCGGCTCGGTGGCGCCGCGCTTTCATGGCCTGCCGACCAATCGCAGCCATCGCGTGACCTTGCAGATCGATTGTCCGGAACTGGTCGCGCGCTGCAAGGCCGACGCCGTCGATGCGGTCATCCTGCAGCCCAACTGCCCGGTCTGCCATCAGAGCGCGAGTTTGGCCGCCCGCGCGCTCGAGGAGCATGGCATCGCCAGCGTGGTCATGGGCTGCGCCAAGGACATCGTCGAGCACGTCGGCGTACCGCGCCTGCTGTTTTCCGACTTCCCGCTCGGCAATCCGGCCGGCCGTCCGAAGGATCGCGATTCGCAGTGGCGCACGCTAGAGCTCGCCCTGCAGCTGCTCGAAGCGGCCCCTGGCCCGCGCACCACCGTGCAGTCGCCGCAGGTCTGGAGCGACAATCCCGACTGGAAGCTCGATTTCCAGAATATCGCGCGACTGTCGCCCGAGGAAATCGCCCGCCGGCGCGCCGAATTCCAGCGGCAAAAGGATATCGCCAAGGGCCTGCGCGAGGAGCTCGGGATCACGCGCACCACTGCCGATGAAGGGGTCGCGCGATGAAGCCTTTCGCCGGCGTGCGCATCCTCGATTTCACGCAGGTGTTCGCCGGTCCGTTCGCTTCCTATCAGCTGGCGCTGCTCGGCGCCGACGTCGTCAAGGTCGAGCGCCCGGGTGGCGATGACATGCGCCGCGGCCCGCCCAACAAGGAGTGGTCCGCTCGCAATCTGTCGACGGGGTGGATGGCGATCAACAGCAACAAGCGCAACATCGCGCTCGATCTCACCAAGCCCAAAGCGATCGAGATCGTGCGGCGGCTTGCTGCGAATGCCGACGTGGTCATGGAGAACTACCGTCCGGGTGTGATGGACAAGCTCGGCATCGGCTATGCCGCGCTGTCGCAAGGCAACCCGCGGCTGATCTACTGTGCCGTGTCGGGTTTCGGCCAGAATGGGCCGGAGCGCGCCACCGCGGCATACGATGGCAAAATCCAGGCGATGAGCGGCATCATGTCGGTTACCGGCGACCCGCATAGCGGGCCGATGCGTGCCGGCTTCGCCGTATGCGATGCGATCGGCGGAATGACCGCGGCCTTCGCCGTCGCGAGCGCACTCTATCAGCGCACGCACAGCGGTCGCGGGCAACTGGTCGACGTCGCCATGCTCGATGCCTCGCTGAGCTTCCTATCCGCATTCGTCACCGACTTCACGGTTGGCGGCCACGTGCAGGGCCAGTCGGGTAATCGCGCGCAGAGCCGGCTGCCGACCGCGGATGTGTTCAAAGTCAAGGGCGGGCATATCCTTCTTGCCGTGAACAATGAAAAGCAATTCGGGGCACTGGCGCGCGCCATCGGCCGGCCGCAGCTTGCGGCGGATCCGCGCTTTCGCGACTGGCCGGCGCGGCTCAGCAACGAGGTTGCTTTGCGCGCCGTCATCGAGGAGGCTTTCGCGGAGCACGACGCCAAGACCTGGGAGGCGCGCCTCACCGCGGGGGACGTGCCCTGCGCGCGGGTGTGGGCCATCCCCGAGATCATCGCCCATCCCCAGCTCGCCCACCGCGACGTACTGCAACGCGTTGCCACCCCCTACGGCGACATGACACTCGTCGGCTCGGGTTTCCGGTTGGCGCACGGCGGGGGCAGCATCGATCGCCCCCCGGCCATGCCGGGGGAGCATGCCGATGAGATCCTCGGCGAGGCCGGCTATAGCGCCGGCGAGATCGCGGCCCTGCGCCGCGACGGCGTGATCTGATGGGTGGTGGCGGGACGGCCGGCGGGCGCGAGCGAGCGCAGCGCGCCACCGCGGGGATGGGGGAGGGCACCTACCGCGCCGTCGTTTGCGCGGCGCTGGGCCCGCCCGAGGCTCTGCAGCTCACCCGGCTGCCGCGCGCAACCCTGGCGCCCGGCCAGGTGCGCGTCGCCATCAAGGCCTCGGGCATAAACTTTCCGGACGTGCTGATGATTCAAGGCCGCTACCAGCATCGGCCGCAGCCGCCGTTCGTGCCGGGCATCGAGGCGGCCGGCATCGTTGCCGAGGTGGCAGCCGGCGCGGAAAAACTCGTTCTCGGGCAGCGCGTCATCGTGCGGCTCGGCACCGGCGGCTACGCCGAGGAAGCGGTGGTATCTGCAGATGCCGTTTTCCCGCTGCCCGACGGTTTCTCCTTCGCACAAGGTGCCACGTTCCTGGCGGCGCACCTGACCGCCTATCACGCGCTGCAGACCAGGGCCCGGTTGGCGCCCGGGGAATCCCTGCTCGTGCTCGGCGCGGCCGGCGGCGTCGGCCTCGCCGCTGTGCAGATCGGCAAGGCGCTTGGCGCGCGCGTGCTCGCGGCCGCCTCGAGCGAGGGCAAGCTCGAGGTGGCCGGCCGCCACGGCGCAGATGGACGCATCAATTACGTCAGCGACGACCTGGCCGATGCGGTCAAGCGCCTCACCGCCGGTGCAGGGGTCGATGTGCTGCTCGATCCCGTCGGCTTGGCCGGGGTGGCCGCGCTGCGCTGCCTCGCCTGGAACGGCAGGCTGCTGAGCGCCGGATTCGCCGGGGGCGACATTCCCGCGTATGCGGCAAATCGCGTGTTGTTGAAGGGCGCGGCCGTGCTCGGGGTGCGTGCGGGCGAGGCGGGACGGCGCGATCCGGCACTGCGGCGAGGCGAGCTCGCCGCGCTCTACGCGCTTGCGGCGCAAGGCAAGGTGCGGCCGTACGTGTCGGCGTGCTTTCCACTGGCGGGGTATGTGGCGGCGATGCAGGCATTGGCGCACAGGCGGGCCATCGGCCGCATCGCGCTCGACATCGCGACGTGAGCGGAAGGCGTCGCACGGCATTGCCTGCCATTGACAAAGCCCTTGTTCGAGCCCGGTGTGGCGGATGGCGCCGTCGGTCGCCTTGATGCTAGCATCCCCCCTTGCCTGGCCGAGGAACGTCCCATGCAAATTGCGCACGCGCGGTCGCAGATTGTCCGCTTGCCGGCCGACGAGCCGCTCGCCGACGGCCCGTCCGTTCCCGACGCGACCCGCGACATGGTCCTCCTCAAACTCGCCACCAACGATGGGATCGAGGG
>JBPYEF010000258.1:0-3373 GCA_051985875.1 Hyphomicrobiaceae bacterium | reverse complement strand
TTGTAGGCTTCGATCCCCGCGGACACGGCCGCGGCGCAGCGCTCGACCTCACCCGCAATCCAACGGTTCACGGTTTGCTTGGCCGCGTGCGGAGAAAAATCCTTGCGCGGTACACAGCAATGCATCTCTGCGAAGCGCGCCGCGTTCCACAGCTTGGTGGCGAAGTTGCGGTAGCCCTCGACGCGTTGCTCGGAGATGCGGATGTTGCGCCCCTGCGCGGCCATCACGGCGAGGGTGAAGCGCAGTGCATCGGCGCCGAGCTTGTCAACCAGTTGCAATGGATCGATGACGTTCCCCTTCGTCTTCGACATCTTCTGCCCCCTCTGGTCCAGGACGAGGGCGTGGATGTAGACGTCGTGAAACGGCACTTCGTGCATCAGGTGGGTGCCGAGCATCAACATGCGCGCGACCCAGAAAAAGATGATGTCGAATGCGGTGACGAGCACGCTTGTCGGGTAGTAGCGCGCAAGCTCGGGGGTCGCCTGTGGCCAGCCGAGCGTGGAGAACGGCCAAAGCGCCGAAGAGAACCAGGTATCGAGCACGTCCTCGTCGCGCCAGATGGGGTATGCCGGCCCACTGCGCGCGTCACGCCGCTGCCTCAGGGCTTGAGCCTCGCTGGCGACTACGACGACCGCCTGGCTCCCGTAATACGCCACGGCCTGTGCGCGCGCCTCTTGCTCGCTGCGGGCAACGAAGATTTTTCGCTCGCCGCCGCGGCGGCTGGCGGCCGCGCCCCCGCCGGCCGCGAACCCATACCACGCGGGAATCTGATGCCCCCACCAGAGCTGTCTTGAGATGCACCACGGCTTGATATTGTGCATCCATTCGAAATAGGTCTTCTCCCAGGCCTTCGGCACGAACCGAGTTTTGCCGCTTGCCACCACGGCAATTGCATCCTTTGCCAGCGTTTCCGCATTGACGTACCACTGGTCGGTGAGCCACGGCTCCACGATCGCGTTGCCACGCTGCGCGTGGGGTACGGCATGGGAGTGGGCCTCGACCTTGGCGAGCAGGCCGAGCGCATCCATCATCGCCACAATGCGCTTGCGCGCCGCGAAGCGCTCAAGGCCCCGCAGTTCTGCGGGTATCTCCTCGAGGTGCGGCTCCCCCGGTGCGGAAATGATGCGTGCGTGCGCGTCGAGTACATTGATCACCGGCAGCCCATGGCGCCGGCCGACCTCGAAGTCGTTGAAGTCGTGCGCCGGTGTGATCTTGACCGCGCCGGAACCCAACTCGGGATCCGAGTAGGCATCGGCTACGACCGTGATTTCGCGCCCGACCAGCGGTAGCCTGACCTTGACCGGATCGCCGCGCGCAAAGCGGGCAGCGAGCGGCGCGTAGCGCGGATCGGCCGGGTGAATGGCCACGGCCGTGTCGCCCAGCATCGTCTCTGGCCGCGTGGTCGCAACGACGATGTGGTCGGCAGGATAGCCCTCAACCGCCTCCGCCAGCGGATAGCGGAAATGCCATAAGCTGCCGCTGACCTCGATCATGTCCACTTCGAGGTCGGAAATGGCGCTCTGAAACTCGGGATCCCAGTTGACGAGGCGCTTGTCCTTGTAGATCAATCCTTCATTGTAGAGATCGACGAAGGCCTTGCGCACGGCCTCCGATAACCCCTCGTCCATCGTGAAGCGCTCGCGTGGCCAGTCGCAAGAGGCGCCAAGGCGCATCAACTGCGTGATGATGCTGCCACCGCTCTCCGCCTTCCACTGCCATACCTTCTCGAGGAACTTCTCGCGCCCGATCGTGCGCCGGTCCGGCTCCTGACGCTCCAGCATTTGCCGCTCGACGACCAATTGCGTGGCAATTCCGGCATGGTCGGTACCCGGCTGCCACAGCACATCTTTGCCGCGCATGCGTTCAAAGCGGCAGAGCACGTCCTGCAAGGTCGTGTTGAGCGCATGCCCCATGTGCAGGGATCCCGTGACGTTGGGCGGGGGAATGACGATGGCGTACGGGGGGGCCGTGGCACGCTCGGGCCGGCCGGCCTTGAAGGCCTCGCCCCGCATCCAAGCCGCGTGGACGCGCGCCTCGACTTCTGCAGGTTGGTAGGTTGTTTCGAGCATGAGGGCTGCTTGTCGGCTTCCTGATCGGCGAAGCCGCTCCTAAGCCCCCTACGCGCGCGCTGTCAATACGCGCGCCTCGCCCCACGCCACGCCTAGGAACGGCCGGCCAGCGCCCGCGCGACCTCCGCACGCACTATTGTGTCGATCATGCGCGGAAGGTTGTTGTCGAGCCAGCGCACCAGCACCGGCTCAAGCAACTGCGCAATCATCGCCTCGAGCGCGGGATTGCGGTCGATGCCACCGGCCATCAGCTGGCTGGGCACAGCGGTCTCGGCCGGTTCCGGCGAAGCAGCGCCGGGGATCACCGCCGCAGCCGAGCCGGCGGTCTCAAGCGCAGGACTGGTGGCCGCGCGCGCTTCGCCCTGCGGCCGCTCAGCCGGTGGCGGCGCCTCAGGCACAGATACTGGAGTGGCAAGTACCGGAGTAGCGAGGGGGGGCGCCTCCGCCGCGACATCCGCTGGCTGAGCGCCGGGCGTCACGGCCGCCGATGCGTGTGCCGCAGCAGCCTGGCGCTCCGCACCGTCCGCGGCCACGCCGTTGCGCGCGGGTGCAGCGGGCTCGTGGCCCTCCACGAACAGGGGCGGCAGCGAGGGACGAAGCGTCTCGGGCCGCGACAGCTTGACCTCCTCTTGCACGGGAGCGGCGCTCGCAGCGGCGGGCTTGTCGTCCTTGGTGGCGGCCACGGACGCGCCGTTCGGGCGTGACAGGAACCAAAATGGGTCCTGCGGCTCGCCGCCAGTGCGCGCCTGTGTGTTGGCCTGTGTGTTGGCCTGTGTGTTGGCCTGTGTGCTGGCCTGCGGGCTGGCCTGTGGGCTGACCTGTGGGCTGACCTGTGGGCTGGCTTGTGGGCTGGCCTGTGTGCCCGATGAAGTGTCCTTGCCGGAAATTTGCGCGAAGAACTCGGCGAGAGCCCCGTCTAGTGTACCGCCAATCGCTCCGGCTGCTTTGCGCACGCCCGCAATCCGGCTCGACAGGCCCGCGCCCGCCGCAGAGCGCATCTCCCCATCCGCCGGCGACTTCTGGGGCGTGCTCGCGCCATCCGCCTCTTCGGCCAGGGTCTGGCGTATGGAAGCGAGAATTTCCTCGAGGTTTCCACTGCTCCCTGCGGCCTTACTCATACCCCACCTCTTGTCGGGCTAGGCGGCTGGAGGCACGCGCACAGCGCAGCTTGCGCTCGCGGTAGTCTCGAGGGAGCCGTCCGCCGGTACCCTCCTCCGCCGGTGCCCTTCTATAGCGAACGGAATCGCGCAATGCCAGCGCGGGCCGTCCCTCCGGCGCGTCGTCCGGCGCGGGCGCGCTCCGCG
>JBPYEF010000257.1:0-9873 GCA_051985875.1 Hyphomicrobiaceae bacterium | reverse complement strand
CCGCGCCTGCGCGTCGCGGGGCTCGAAGTACTGGGCGCTAGCGCCGGCCACGGGTTGGGTCGCCTCCCGGCGCGGACCTGCGCGGCGCCGTCGAGCGGCCCGGCATCGCGCTGTCTGCCGTCCGCGGCGGTGCGGGTGCGGCAGGTGGCCCGAGCCGGCGAGCCGTTGCCGCCCCCCACCCGTGCTGCATCCCGTCCGGCCTCCTCGGTGCTTGCCGAGGCAGGCCACTACGCGCCCACCGGCGGTCTTGCATGCTTCGCCCTACGTCCTATGTCGCGCCAGAACCCGGCGCACGGCCGCCAGCAGGTCGGCTTCTGGGACGGATATCTGCGCGGGGCGGCTGGCACGCCACTCCCGAGAATCCTTGATGCTGGCCGCCGCCTTGGCGCCCTCGATGAGGTCCTTTACCTCAACCACGCCCTTGGCGCGCTCCTCGCTGCCCTGGATGATGGCGCAAGGGGAATTGCGCTTGTCGGCATAGCGCATCTGCGCCTTCATCCCGGCGCTGCCGAGATACACCTCCGCGGCGATCGGTGGGCCGCCATCGCTCGGCCGGCGCAAGCGCTGGGCCATGCATTGGTAGTCGGCCATGCGCTCCTTCTCCATGGCAATCACGACCACAGGGCCGCTGCCGGCGCGCGCGCCGCCTGCGTCGAGACACGACAGCGCCGCCTGCAGGCGCGACACCCCGACCGAGAAGCCCGTGGCCGGCACTTTGCGCCCCATGAAGCGCTCGACCAAGGCATCGTATCGCCCGCCGCCACCGATGGCACCAAAGCGTACGTTGTGACCGGCCTCGTCTTTCACCGCGAAGGTCAGTTCGGCTTCGAATACCGGGCCGGTGTAATATTCGAGCCCGCGCACCACGCTCGGGTCGATGCCAATGCGCTCGCTGCCGTAGCCCGCAGCCCGCACCAGCTGCTCGATTTGCTCGAGCTCCGCGCAGGCAGCGGCGATCATGGGGTTCGCCGGCAATTCCGCAGCCCAGGACGCACCGCCGGCGCGTGGGGCGCCTGCCGCGGCGTGTGCTAGATCCGCTGCCGGCGGCACGGTCGGTTCCGGCGGCTGTAGCACCGTCAGCAGCATGCGGATTTGTTCCGGGTCGAGTTCGGCACCCTTCGTGAAATCACCGCTCTCGTCCTTGCGCCCCCCGCCGAGCAGCTGGCGCACGCCCTGCAATCCAAGCCGGTCGAACTTGTCGATGGCACGCAGCACGGTAAGGCGCCGCGCCGCGTCATCGAGGCCGATCGCCTCGAGCATACCCTCGAGCAGCTTGCGGTTGCTCACCTTGATCAGGTAGTCGCCGCGTTTAACCCCCAATGCCTCCAGGGTATCGGCGGCCAACATGCAGAACTCGGCGTCCGCGGCCAGGCTGTCCGTGCCGACGGTGTCGGCGTCGAATTGGGTGAATTGCCGGAAACGCCCGGGGCCGGGTTTCTCGTTGCGCCACACGGGGCCGAAAGCGTAACGGCGGAACGGCTTGGGCAGCGCGTCGAAATGCTCGGCAACGTAGCGCGCTAAGGGTGCGGTCAGGTCATAGCGCAGCGACAGCCACTGCCCGTCCTCGTCGCGCAACGAGAATACGCCGGCATTGGGCCGGTCCTCATCGGGAAGAAACTTGCCGAGGGCGTCGCTGTACTCGAGGGCGGGCGTCTCGAGCGGCGCAAAGCCATAACTTTCGTAGACCTCGCGAATCCTGGTCAGGATGCGGCCGATCTCGCGCAGCTCTACCGCCGAGGTGTCGCGGAAGCCCTTGGGAAGGCGGGCTTCAGGTGAGGAGACTTGTCGTGCAGTGACCATGGCCGTTGCCGTCGATGCCCGGGGCTTATAGCCCATTGCCGGTGGCTGGCAAAGCAGCGGCGGCCGCACGCGGCCGGCGTGACAGCGCGGGCCCGGGCAACTACATATGGCCCCGGAGTGAAAGCCAATGGCACTCAACGACACGGACGAGAACGAGCGCGCCGCGTTCGGCGCTGCGCAGCAGACGTCGCTTGCCGGGCTTGACCGCGCGCAGCTCGCGGCTGCGCTCAGGTCGGCGGGCGTCCCGCAGCAACACGTGCGCATGCGCGTTGCCCAGCTCTGGAGCTGGATCTATGCGCGCGGGGCGACCTCCTTTGCGGCTATGTCCGACATATCCAAGGACCTGCGCGGCGCTCTCGCGGCGAGGCACACCTTGCAGCGGCCCGCCATCGTTCAGGAACAGGTTTCCACCGACGGAACGCGCAAATGGCTGCTGCGGCTCGACAAGCGGGGACACGAGAAGGCCGCGCCGGAAATCGAGACCGTGTTTATTCCCGAGTCCGCGCGCGGCACGCTGTGCATTTCCAGCCAAGTGGGCTGCACGCTAAATTGCTCCTTCTGCCGCACCGGCACGCAGCGCCTGGTGCGCAACCTCGAAGCGAGCGAGATCGTTGCGCAGGTGCTTTTGGCGCGCGACCGCCTCGGCGATTGGCAGGGCGCGGTGGGGAATAGCGCGCCGTTGCCCGAGGGCGAGCGCAGGATCACCAACGTCGTGCTGATGGGCATGGGTGAGCCGCTTTATAATTTCGACAATGTCAAGGCGGCGATGGCGGTGGTGGCGGACGGCGACGGGCTTGCGTTCTCCAGGCGGCGCATCACGCTGTCGACCAGCGGCGTAGTGCCGGAGATCCCGCGCTGGGGGCAAGAGGCCGGGACCATGTTGGCGATCTCGTTGCATGCGGTGCGCGATGAGCTGCGTGACCGGCTCGTGCCGATCAATCGCAAGTATCCGATTGCTGCTCTGATGGCGGCGTGCCGAGCCTACCCGGGCCTCAGCAATGCGCGCCGCATCACCTTCGAGTACGTCATGCTGAAGGGCGAAAACGACAGTCTGACGGATGCGCGAGCGCTGATCCGCCTGCTGTCGGGCATCCCAGCGAAGATCAACCTCATCCCCTTCAATCCCTGGCCCGGAACGGCGCATGTCTGTTCGGACTGGGAGCAGATTGAGCGCTTTGCCGAGGTGATCAACCGGGCGGGCTACGCAAGTCCGATCCGCACCCCCCGCGGACGCGACATTCTAGCCGCGTGCGGACAGTTGCGCTCCGAGAGCGTCAAGGTGCCGGCCCGCGAGCGTCGGCTCGACGCCTCTGCGGGCGCGGCGTCGGGCGGAGATGGCGCGTGAGGTCTATCGCACGCATTCTCGTTCTGCTGCCGATCGCCTTTGTGCTCGCGGCGTTGGCGACGCTGTTCGTGATCGTCACGCTCGGCCAGGAGCGCCTGGTGCACGCGGTTGCCGGCCGGCAACCCGACGCCGCCACCATCGATGCCGCCTTCGACCTGATGCGCTTTGCACTCGCATACGCCTCGACGCAGAGCCTGCTGCCAGCCTTGTTGCTGGTGATCGCGGGTGAGGCCGCACGCATCAGGGGCGTGCTCTACTATGTCGTCGGCGGGGGCGCGGCACTTACCGTCGTCCCCCTGCTATCGCGCCTCAGCCACGCAGGCGGTAGCCTCGATGTGTCGGTACAGGCTTTTCAGGTGCTGGCGGTCGCGGGCTTTGCCGGCGGCCTGGTCTATTGGCTGCTCGCCGGACGCAACGCCTGAGGGGCGTGGCAACCGCGCGAGGCCGCTTCCTGCATCGGCAATCAAGGTACGGGAGCGTCCTCGGTGCGCACCACCGGGGAATGCCACGGCCCGCGCAGAGCGATCATTGCGCTCGCCGTGTCGGCGGTGCTGCTTGCGCGATCATAGGGGGCCGTCGGCGCAACGAGCAGGTGGAGGTCGAGCGTCTGCTCGACCACGTCGATGCGACCGCCCGCGCCGAAGTCGAAGCCGCCCACGCGCACGCGCGCTACCTCGGGAACGATCACCCCGTTGTCGACCATTGCCCTGGCCTCGAACGGCTCAACCGTCGTCTGCCCCCGGGCGATGGCTCCCCAGCCCGCCGGCAGGTGGTCGCGCGCCGCGGCCCGCAAAGCCGCGACGTCCAACAGCACCTTGCCGCCTTCGGGGAGGGTGAGCGTTGCCTTGCCGGAAAGCTGGCGCAGAAGCTCGGCCGGTGTTTGACCGGTGCCGGCGAGGTCCGCAAACAGCGTGGCGCGGCCGCTGAGTAGGGTGGGTCCGAACAGCGCGGCCGTTGCCGTACCGGCATCCAGATCGTCGATCCTGCCACGCACCGCGTAGCGCGGCACCAGCCCGGTCGTGTCGGCAGTGATCTGTCCGCTCGCGTTGCCGGAATGCAGCTCGAGTTCGGCCACTTCGGCGATCAACTTACCGGAGCGCACCGTTATCGTCGCAGCACCGCGCCCGAGCGCAAAGTTCCGGAGCACCACCTTCGGCGCCGAGATGCGCAGATCCGCATCGATGTGCTTGATCAAGGGGAAAGCCAGATCGAAGGCCGACCAAGAGGCGGTCGGGCGGTCGAACACGAACGACTGTGAGCGCGCGGCTTCCACGTAGGGATCGAGGTCGAGAGCGCCGAAAGCGAGGGTGCCGTCGATCAGCGGGCGCTCGCCCGCCATGTTCAGCACCAGTGCGCCGGTGGCTTCGTTGCCATCCACGCCGACTTTGGCATTTTCGATCGCCACGTTGTGCCGCGCCCAACGCATCTGCCCTTTTACCGAGGCGGCGTTGAGGCCCGCCGTCGCCGGAATCGGCACGCCGAACCAGCGCGCCAGCCGACGCAGGCTGACGGTGACCAGCTCTGCCTGGCCGGAGACCTGTAAGTCCTCGGCGGCGTTCAAGAAGCCGTCGAATGCGACGTCAAGCAGATCACCCTTAAGCGAGAGCTTCATCCCCCACTGGTGCGGATGCTCGTCGCCGGGCGGCGTGATGTTCGCATCGATCGTGAGACGCTGGCCGCGCAACATGAAGCTGCCGCGCACGGCTATTTGGCCCTTGCGCCACCCGCTGAGCTCGGCCTGCACCTCGCTCAAGGTTTCCCAATCGCCCCCGGTGCTCGTCACATTGAGTGTTCCGCGCCGCACGATCAGGGTGTCGAAGTTCATGGCGATCAGCGGCTCGAACAGTGGAGGTATGGCTGCCCCATCCTCGCCCTCGCTGCTCGGCTCCACGCTCATCCCGGAGGCGTTGAGGTTGAACACGGGTCCGTCGAGCACAAATCGCGATATTGGCGTTCCGACGACGGCATTGCCATCGGCGTAGAGCGCGCCGCGGCTGAGCGTCAGGTCCGGGTCCGAACTCAGGCGCGTGGTGGCCGTCACCACGTGCATATCCCGCGGAGAAGCCATCACGGAATAGCCGAGGAACGGCTCGTCGGCGGCGCGCTGGGCCAGGAACAGCGGCGCCAGCAGCGCAAGGAGCAGGCAGCCAAGTGTTGTGAGAACGAGCGTAGTGAGGCGCGAAATGAAGGCCTTGCGTCTCATGCGGGTGCTTTTACATCGCTCGTTTCGGTTGCGCGTGCCGCGGAACGGGGCGCCTCGCATCGGCGCGAGGGCGTGCGCTAGGCCTCACAGCTTGCAAACCGACCCTGCTTCTACAAACCGTTGCCGTCGAGCGCAAGCTGGACTGTAGTCCCGCTAGGCATAACCGCGACTCAACGCAACGATCCCCTGCGCCTTCATAGCGTGATATGGCACAAAGAGCCAGCCAAACCGTAGCGCCCTAGCCCAGGAGTGCAGCAATGCCAGAGCCCCTGTGGACGCCCGAAAAAACGCGTGCCGATCAGTCAACAATGGCAGCATTCTCGCGCTGGATGTCATCGCGCACCGGCAAGTCGTTTTCCGACTACGGGGCGCTGCATCGCTTCTCGAGCCAGGCGCCCGCCGAGTTCTGGTCGGGGTTCTGGGACTTTGCCGGTGTGCTCGGCGACAAGGGCGCCGAGCCCTATCTCGTCGACGGCGCCGAGCTTGAGAAGGCGCGCTTCTTTCCGCGTGCGCGGCTCAATTTTACGGAGAACGTGCTCGCCAGCGCCGGCGCCAGCAACGGTGCAGCGCTCGTCTTCTGGGGGGAGGACAAGGTCAAGCGGCGTTTGAGCTGGCGCGAGCTTGCCGATGCCGTCGCCTGCACCGCGCAGATGCTCGGCGAAGCCGGCGTGAAGGCCGGTGATCGGGTCGCGGGCATCTTGCCCAACATGCCCGAAGCCATTGTCGCGGCGCTTGCGACGGCCTCGCTCGGCGCCGTGTGGTCGTCATGCTCTCCTGATTTCGGTGTGCAAGGTGTCGTCGATCGCTTTGGCCAGATCGGGCCGGTCGTACTGTTTGCCTGCGATGGCTATTACTACAATGGGAAAGCGATCGACGTCGCGCAAAAGCTCTGTGCGATCGCCGCGAAGCTGCCGTCGCTAAAAAGGATCATCGTCGCTGGCTACCTCGGCCGCGAAGCGGATGTGGTGCGCACCGTCAATGACGCGCTCAAAAGCCCGCCCAAAGACGCACCCGATTCGTCCCTACCCCGCGCGGCGCAGACTTGGGCCGAGGCTGTGGACCAGCGCGCGGCCGCGCCGATGCGCTTCGAGCGGTTCCCGTTCTCCCATCCACTCTATGTCGTGTACTCCTCGGGCACCACCGGCATGCCGAAGTGCATCGTGCATTCCGCCGGCGGCACGCTGCTCAAACATCTGAGTGAGCAACGACTGCACTCTGACCTGAAGCCTGGCGACCGGCTGTTCTATTTCACGACGCTCGGCTGGATGATGTGGAATTGGTTGCTGTCCGGCCTCGCCTCCGGTGCCACGCTGCTGCTCTACGACGGCTCGCCGTTCTATCCCGGCGGCAACATTCTCTGGGACTACGCCGAAGCGGAGAAGGTCACCCATTTCGGCACCAGCGCCAAATACCTCGATGCGCTGAAGAAGGCAGAATTGGCGCCGGTCAACAACTACAAGCTGGCGAGCATGCGCGTGCTGCTGTCGACCGGCTCACCCCTGGCCGAGGAGGGCTTCGACTACGTTTATGCGTCGATCAAGCGCGACCTGCACCTCGCCTCGATTTCCGGAGGCACGGACATCTGCGGCTGTTTCGTTCTCGGCATACCGACGCGTCCCGTGTGGCGTGGCGAGATTCAGGGTCCGGCACTCGGCATGGCCGTTGCTGTCTTCGACGAGAGCGGCAAGCCGCTGCCGCGGGGCAAGGGTGAGTTGGTATGCACCAGCCCCTTTCCGACGATGCCCGTCGGGTTCTGGAACGATGCCGATGGCAGGAAATACCATGCAGCCTACTTCGCCCGGTTCAAGAACATCTGGCACCACGGCGATTTTGCCGAGTGGACTGAGCACGGTGGGATGATTATTCACGGGCGTTCGGATGCCACGCTGAATCCCGGCGGCGTGCGCATCGGCACCGCTGAGATCTACCGTCAAGTCGAGCTGCTGGAGGAGGTGCAGGAGAGCATCGTCATCGGGCAGGAATGGGACAACGATGTGCGCGTGGTGCTGTTCGTCGTGCTGAAAGCGGGCTGCGCGCTGGATGACACACTGCGCGAGCGCATCAAGCAGCAGATTCGCACGGGTGCGAGCCCTCGGCACGTTCCGGCAAAGATTGTGCAGGTGGCGGATATTCCTCGCACCAAATCGGGCAAGATCACGGAGCTCGCGGTACGCGACGTAGTGCACGGACGCGATGTGAAGAACAAGGAGGCGCTTGCCAATCCGGAGGCACTGGAGCTGTTCAAGGGGATTGCCGACCTCGCCACCTAGCAGCTTGCGCTTGCGCGCGTTGTTCGTGCACGCAAGCGGACCAAGAAGGCGAGCGGGTTGTGCGACGCGTCCTATGGCTGACGCGATGCCGAGCGCGAGGCGTGCGCGCGAGCCCCGAGAGAGACGCGGGGCGGTCGATACCTCATGCCCTCAGATGGGAACGATGCGGTCCTTGCCGAACGAAATCGTCACGCGTGTCCCCAATCCGGCCTCGCTGGCGATTGCCAGCTCCGCGCCGTTGGCGTCCGCCAACGCCTTGGTCAGTGGCAACCCGAGCCCTAACCCAGCGCCGCCCTTCGCCGTTGCAGGCATAGAGACTTCTGCATCGGCGCGCTCGCAGGCAATGCCGGGGCCGGTATCGACCACCGAGACGGTCAGCGGGCCATCGCATTCGTATGCCACGGCGACCCTGATTTGATCGCCGCGCCTGGCGAATTTGATCGCATTGCCGATGAGATTGAGCAGCATCTGCCGCAGGCTCAATTCATCGGCTACGATGCGCGGTAGCCCGGCGTCGAATGCCGCTTCGAGTCCAAGACCAGCCCGGTCGGCCAGTGGCCGTGCGACGGCGAGACAGCTCTCAACCACTTCCGTTGGGTCGAGATCGACAAAAAACAGCTGCGGTACGCCGCTGCCGGCCAGGTCGCCGCGCAAGATCGCGTCGACGATGGCGAGCGCGTGATGCGCGCCATCGAAGATCGCCTGCGCATAGTCCCGGTAACGGGCGTTGGGGCATGGTCCGAAGTGCTCGTTCTTGAGGATTTCTGCGCAGGCCATAATCGCCCCCAGCGGCGTGCGCAGCTCGTGTCCCAGCCAAGCCGCAAACGCAACGTCTTGGCGCGAACCAGCCTCAGGCGAGCCCGCTTTCGCTTCCTCTTGGCGCAGCGTACGCACCTTGAATATCGCCGGCTCGCCCGGCACCTGCGCGGCGTCGAGGCGGCAGGTGAGGCGCACGGCGCCGCGCCGGGTCCAGAACGTCAGCGTCTCTTCCAGCTCAACGCCAGGCTGTGAAGCGCCGGCGAGCTGTCGCAGGCGTTGGACGGCGGGCATGGCAGCATCGATCGCGAAGGGCATTGCGCCGCGCGCGTCGATAGCCCAAAGCTGCCGTGCCCCGGCGTTGGCGTCGAGCAGCGCCGCGATGCGTGCATTTACGGTGAATGCCAGACCCGCCCGCCAGATCGGCGACTTGGGATGCGAAGCGTGCACAGGGCGTGGCGTTGAGAGCAGCATGCGCGTGCTGGGAATCGTCGAGTCGTATTGCTTACCGCCGATGCTAAGGGGCGTCCATGGCAACGACGTCCGGAGCCCGCAATCTGTTGTTCGCAATGCAACGCGCAACGCTGGAGAGCTGTCTCAGATGCTAACAACCGGCCATGCGCGAGACTGCCTAGGCCCGGGCTGCGAGGAAGCGCCCCCGCACGCGGGGCCCGGTGAGTCGGTACGTTTTGCGACCATGACCGATCTTGCCGTGGATCGCCCCTGCTACGGATCAGCCGTGGGCGCGTCCATCCCCGGAGCGGCATGGGTGCGCCGACCCGGCCCTCCCATGTGTTCGTGTGGTCGGAATGTGGCCAAGCCGGGCTGGACGCCGCCAATTTCCTAGGCTAGTTGGCGGCTACGCGAGCACTCCTGGCCTTGTATCGCAATACGCGAGCGTGTACGAAAAAGTTGAAGGGGCTGCCGGCCCAAACTGCCGCGAAGCATTGCAACAGGGCGGTGCCCAACAGATGCTAAGTGATTGAAAATAAAAGGATGCCGCCTTAGCTCAGTTGGTTAGAGCACCAGATTGTGGATCTGGGGGTCCGTGGTTCGAGCCCACGAGGCGGTACCAATAAAATTGATTATTTTCAGTAATTTAACAAGCCTGGCCGACTTGAGAGCGTTACGCGTGACCCTTGCTGCGTAACGCGGGCGTAACGCTAATTGGTACCCGCCACGGCGCAGGGCAGTTCTGCTGGGCGGAGCCAACTCTTGCACGGTGCGGGCGCTAGAGTGGCCGCGCGGTTGTACGCTCGGAAGTTGGGATGGGGGCTCACAGCCGGGGTGCCCAGGAATCTTCTTCCCAAACCTATTAGCAGGCGCTCGCCGACTAGGAGCTGCCGCCCCGGACTAAGTGACGTTAAGTCGATAACTCAGCGTTCGCAGTTCGACTCGCAAACGGATGATTCGCTCACGCGGACCTTATGAGGCTTGCTTAAGTCGCTGCGTCCACGGCACTGAGACGAGGACGCACGTACTGCCGAGCGTTGCCCCAC
>JBPYEF010000256.1:0-4285 GCA_051985875.1 Hyphomicrobiaceae bacterium | reverse complement strand
GATCCGCGATGCGCGTGAACGCGCGGCGCGCGGTAGGGAGATCGTCATCTTTCCCGAGGGCACGCGGCGGCCGCCGGGAGCTGCTCCGGACTACAAACCGGGGTTCGTCGCCGTCTACGAGGGCCTGGCGCTGCCATGCATTCCGCTGGCGCTGAACTCGGGCCTGTTTTGGCCGCGCCGCAGCATCCTGCGCCACCCCGGCACCATCGTTGTCGAGATCCTCGATCCGGTGCCTGCCGGGCTGCCGCGCGCCGAGGCGCGCCGCGTCATTCAGGAGCGCATCGAAACCGCCTGCGAGCGGCTGATCGCCGAGGCGCGGGCGGCACCCAACCCTCCGCCCCTGCCGGCGGTCACGGCGGGCTCCTGAACTTGGCGCGGCGCGATCGGGTGCGCGATTGTTTTGCGCCGACTGGCGGTGGCGGGTAGATTGCGCGCTTTGCGGCGCGTGCGGCCGGTGCGCGCGCACAGCAGGGGCGGCGGGACAAGGCGTTGCGCGCGCCGGGGGCGGCACCGCGCCCAAGCAGGACAACCCGAGGGCGGCACGACCGGGAGGGCACCACGGCGGGACTGCAACATAGGGGGGCTCGGATGGGGGGAACTCGGATGGCCGAATCGGATGGCGCGTGCGGCGCATCGGAAACGGGTGACCCGCTGCTGTTCACCCCGGGTCCGCTGACCACCTCGCGCAGCGTCAAAGCGGCGATGCTGCACGATTGGGGGTCGCGCGACCCCGCTTTTCTCGCCCTCAACGGCGAGGTGCTCGATGGGCTTGCCGCAGTAGTCAACGCGCGGGCCAATCACGTGACGGTGCCGGTCCCGGGCTCCGGCACCTTCGCGATCGAGGCCATGCTGACCACCTTCGTGCCCCGCGACGGCACCGTGCTGCTGCTTTCCAATGGCGTCTATGGCGAGCGCGCGCGGCGCATCTGCGAGATTGCCGCGCGGCGCTGCATGGTCCACCGCACCGCCGAAGACGCGCCCCCCGACGTTGCCGAGATCGACCGGCTGCTCGCACGCGAGGCGAGCATCACGCACGTCTTCCTCGTTTACTGCGAGACGACGAGCGGCATTCTCAACCCGCTGCCGGAGATCGCCGCGCTCACCGAGAGGCGTGGACGGCGCCTGCTGATCGATGCCATGAGCGCCTACGCTGCACTGCCGCTCGACGCCACGACGATGCAATTTGATGCGCTCGCCGCCTCCTCCAACAAGTGCATCGAGGCGGTACCCGGACTAGGGTTCGTCATTTGCCGTGCGGCCGCGCTCGCCGCGTGCCGCGGGAATGCGACCACGCTGGCGCTCGACCTGCACGATCAGTGGCAGAGCCTCGCCGCTACGGGACAGTACCGCTTCACGCCCCCGACCCATGTCATCGCTGCCCTCAGGCAGGCGCTCGCCGAGTTCTGGGCGGAGGGCGGGCAGCCGGGCCGAGCCAAGCGCTATGCCGACAACTGCCGGGTGCTGATCGAGGGCATGCGGGCGCTCGGGTTTGCCAGCTTGCTGCCGGCGCCGCTACAGGCGCCGATCATCGTCACCTTTCACATGCCAACCGGCGGCGGCTTCGCCTTTCCGGCCTTCTACGATCGCCTGGCGGCACGGGGATATGTGATCTACCCGGGGAAGCTGACGCACGTCGACAGCTTTCGCATCGGCTGCATCGGCCGGCTCGATGGCGAGCACATGCGCGGGCTCGTGCGCGCGGTTGCCGCCACCCTGGCCGAACTCGGCGTCAAGCGCCTTGACTGAGCGGTGCCGTCGGCAATCATGCAAAACAGCGGCAAGACGGGGCGCGGTCCGGCAGCCGAGATTTGCCGCACGGCGGCGCCGCCATCCCATCCTTGCGCCGGTTCGGGAGCATGCGACGACCAGGGTTGGCGAACTTGCTTTCTCCTCGGTGGGCTCGGCTGGCCGAGCGGCGGCTGCGCGCCCCCCCTCGGCGCATAGCCGGCGGCACGATTTTAAAGACGCCGTGCGCAGTGGGGCGATCGCGCGCTCCTCGCTGGGAGTGGCTGGGGAGTGCGGGGAGTGCCTGGCGGGTAGGGGTTAGGTGCGGCGCTCGCATGTGGCGCGGGCGGAGGAGGGCTGATGGCACAGCATCTTGAGTTCGCCGCCTTGCAGGCGCAGGTCGCCGAGGGCGGCATCGACACGGTGCTGGTCGCGCTGGTCGACATGCAGGGGCGGCTGATCGGCAAGCGCTTTGACGGGGCGTATTTTCTCGAATCCGCGCACCGGGAGACGCACGCCTGCGATTACCTGCTCGCCAACGATATCGATATGGAGCCGGTGCCGGGCTACGCGGCGGCGAGCTGGGACAAGGGCTACGGCGATTTCATCCTGCGCCCAGATCTTGCAACCTTGCGCAGGCTGCCGTGGCTTGAGGGCACGGCGCTGGTGCTGGCCGACGTGCTCGACGCGAACCATCGCGAGATCGCGCATTCCCCGCGCGCCATCCTCAAGCGCCAGATCGAGCGGCTGGCGCGAGCGAAACTGCGCGCTTACTGCGCCTCCGAGCTCGAGTTCTACCTTTTCGACGAGACCTACGCCACCGCGCGCGCCAAGCGCTATCACGGGCTCAAAACCACGGCGGACTACATCGAGGACTACCACATCCTGCAGACGACCAAGGAAGAGCCGATCATGCGCGCCATCCGCCGCGGGCTGCAAGGTGCCGGCATTCCCGTCGAGAATTCCAAGGGCGAGTGGGGTCCCGGTCAGGAAGAGATCAACGTTCGCTATGCCGACGCACTGGAGATGGCCGATCGGCATGCCATCCTCAAGAATGCCGTCAAGGAGATCGCCCACGCGCACGACAAGGCCGCAAGCTTCATGGCCAAGTGGCGCTACGACCTCGCCGGATCGTCCTGCCACATCCATCTGTCGCTTTGGGACGCGGCGGGAACGCGGAGCCTGTTTCACGATCCTGCCGGGCCCGACACGATGTCCGCGCTGATGCGCGCTTTCCTCGCCGGGCAGATCACGTACGCCCGCGACATCACGTATTTCCTCGCGCCCTACGTCAATTCCTACAAGCGCTTCCAGGCTGGGACGTTTGCGCCAACCAAGATGGTATGGAGCCGCGACAACCGCACATCCGCCTTCCGCCTGTGCGGCGCGGCGACCCCGGCGATCCGCGTCGAATGCCGCATCGGTGGCGCCGACCTCAATCCGTATCTGGCGTTCGCCGCGTTGATTGCGGCGGGCGTCCGGGGCATCGAGGACGGGCTCGAACTCCCGCCACCGTTCGCCGGCGATGCCTACGCCGGCAAGCATCTTCCCGAGGTGCCCAATACCCTGCGCGAGGCGACCGCGTGCCTGGAGCGATCGGCGATGCTGCGCGCGGCGTTCGGGGAGGCGGTTGTCGAGCACTACCTGCACACCGCGCGCTGGGAGCAGTTCGAGTACGACCGGCGCATTACCGACTGGGAGCTGATGCGCGGGTTCGAGCGTTACTGACCGCGCCGCAGCGGCAGGCTAGGCGCGCGGCTCGCCGTCGGCGCCCGGTACCGCGGCGGCGCCATCAAGGCTCAGGCCGGCAGCCGCCAGCACCTCGCGCGTGTGCTCCCCGAGCGCTGCGGCGCGCGCCCCCGCCCGCGTCGTTGCTGCCGACATGCGGAAGGGGGGATTGAGCGCGAGGAACGTGCCGCCAGCATCGGCAACTTCGCTGAGGGCGCCGCGGTGCGCCAGCTGCGGGTCGGCCATCGCCTGGCGCACGGTGCGGTAGGGCGCGGCCGGCACGCCGTGCTCGGCGAGCACCGCCAGGCACTGGGCACGGGTAAGCCCCTGCGACCAGGCCTCGAACTCGTCCATCAGCGCGCCCCAGTTGGCGCGGCGGTCCAAGTATCGGGCAAACCGGGGATCGGTGATCCAGTCGCGGCGGCCGGCGGCGGCCGCCATGCCGCGGAACGTGCGCTCGCTGGCGACCGCCAGGTTGATGTAGCCGTCGGCCGTGGTGACCGGGCCGAACACCGGCCGGCTCGGGGGTGGCGGCAGCGCGAATTGCGCCGCTTGCAGCTCGCCCAAGGTCAACGACAGCATGGCCTCCAGCATGGAGACGTCGATGTGCTGGCCTTTTCCCGTCGCGTGCCGCTGGTGCAGGGCCGAAGCGATGGCCGCGAAGGCATAGGTGCCGGCGAGCACGTCGGCGATGTAGATGCCGCAGGAGTCGGGCCGGGTGCGGTCCTGGTATGCAAGATGGGCGAGATCGTAGCCGGAGGAGGCGTGGACCACCGGGGCGTACGCCGGCTGCCCGCACGCGGGGCCCGTCTGCCCGTAGCCGGAGATCGAG
>JBPYEF010000255.1:0-6896 GCA_051985875.1 Hyphomicrobiaceae bacterium | reverse complement strand
TGCCGCATCGAGATGCTCGAGCTCTCCGCTATCGAGCACGGCGCCCTGCTCACGCGCCACGAACAGCGCGAACAGGCAAAGACATACATCGGCTCCGAGGCGCTCCTGCAGCAGCAGCAAGGCGTCGGCGACGCCCGGTCGCGCGTAGAAGTCGAGGGCGAACAGCCACTGCGCACCCTCGACGTCGAGCGCCGCGGCGTCGGTAGCTTGCGTCCGAGGCATGCCTCATTCCGCCGCGTTGCTGGCGAGGCTCGCGTTCGCCTCGCCCCAGCGCTTGACCAGGCCCGCATCAAGGCCGAACAGATCGAGGGCGCGCCCCACGGTATGGTTGATGATGTCGTCCACGGTTTTTGGCCCCGGATAGAAGGCGGGAACCGGCGGCATGACAATGGCGCCCATCTCCGTGACGGCGGCCATCTGGCGCAGGTGGCCGAGATGCAATGGCGTCTCTCTGACCATGAGGACGAGGCGTCGCCGCTCCTTCAAGGTGACGTCGCTGGCGCGGGTCAGCAATGTCGAGGAGATGCCGGTGGCGATCTCCGACAGGCAGCGCACCGAGCACGGCGCTATGATCATGCCGAGCGTCTGGAAGGAACCGCTGGAAATGCTTGCGGCAATGTCGTCGACGCGATGCACAAACGCCGCGCGCTTGCCGACATCGGCGACCTTCATCGTCATTTCATGGGCCAGCGTCACCTGTGCGGAGCGCGTCATCACCAAGTGCGTTTCCACCCCGAGCGCTCGCAGCGCCTCGAGCGTACGCACGCCGTAGACGATACCGGACGCGCCGCTGATGCCAACGATAAGCCGCTGCTGCGTGGAGGTGCTCATGCGCGATCATAGCGGACGTTGCCGCCGCGGTCCAAGCTCGCTGTCATCCGCCGCCGGCGTATTCGAGGCCCGCCGCGCCGCGTACCGACCAGCCGGCAAAGCGCCGCTCAAGGAGCGCGAAGATCGCATACATGCCGATGCCCATCGCGGCGACGACCAGCAGGGAGGCAAACACCAGCGGTACGTTGAAATTAGAGCCCGCGATCAGCATGACGTTGCCGATGCCACTGTTGCCGGCGACGATCTCGGCAATCACCGATCCGACGAAGGAGAGGGTTATGGCTATCTTCAGCGAGGCGAAGAAGTGAGGCAGCGACCGCGGAATGCCGACCTTGCGGACGATGTCGGCGCGCGTGGCTCCGAGGGAACGCAGCACGTCGACCAGCTCGGGCTCGATGGTCGCAAAGCCGGTGGCGACGTTGACCACGACCGGAAAGAACGAAAGCATGAACGCGGTGATCACCGCAGGGGCCGCACCGACGCCAAACCAAATCACGAAAATCGGCACCAGGGCCGCCTTGGGAATACTGTTGATGCCAATCAGAACCGGATAGAGCGCACAGTATGCGAGGCGGAACGTTCCAACGACGATGCCGAGCAGCAGGCCGAACACGACCGCGGCAAGGAAGCCCCCGAGCGTCGTCAGCAGGGTCGCCGTACCGTGCACGAGCAGCGCATAGCGGTTGGTATACGCGGCCTGCAGGGCGGCCAACGGGGTAGGGAGAATGTAATCCTTGATCTGAAACAGCAGGACCGCGAGCCACCACGCCGCGAACAGCGACAGGGTAGCAATCCAGGGCGCTGCGCGCTCGACAAGCGGTCGCTTCACGCGGAGTTACTCAGCTTGATGTTTTGACGGCAGTCGTGAACGTACTGCACGAATTCCGGCGCGAACGTCGCGTGCAGCGACCGCGGCCGCGGCAGATCGATGCGCTTGGAGGCGACCAGCTGGCCCGGGCGCGGGCTCATGACGTGCACCATATCGGCCAGATAGACCGCTTCGCGCAGCTCGTGGGTGACCAGCACAACCGTGCAGCGTCGGTGCAGCCACAGGCCCTGCAACACGCCCCAGATTTCTTCACGCGTGAAGGTGTCGAGCGCGCCAAACGGCTCGTCCAGCAGCAGGATCGACGGCTCGTGGATGAGAGCGCGACAGATCTGGGCGCGCTGCTGCATGCCGCCGGAAAGCTGCCACGGCATGCGGTCGGCGAACTCTGCCAGCCCGACCGCGTTCAATAGCTCCTCGGCACGCTCGCGCCGCTGGCAACGCTCGAAACGGCTGCGGTACGGCTCGACGATTTCCAGCGGCAGCAGCACGTTGTCGCGGATGTTGCGCCAGGGAAGCAGGGTCGCGTTCTGAAACGCCATGCCGACGCCGCGTACCGGTTGCCGCACGGGTTGCGCATCGATGCGCACCGAGCCGCGAGTCGGTCTGATCAGCCCGGAGATGAGCTTGAGCAGGCTGGACTTGCCGCACCCGCTGGGTCCGACGACCGCGGCGAACTCGCCTTGCCGCAGCTGCATGCTCAGGCGCGACAGCGCGAGCAGGCCGGCGCCGCCGTTGCCGAAGCCCGGCCCACCATAGGTCAGATCGACGTCGCTGAGCTCGACATAACTCATCGGCCAACGGATCCCGAGAGGTGCGGCGCCCGGCTAATTGACCATCCTTTCCTGCGGCGGCGGAAGAAACGACGAATCGAACGTTTCCTGAACCGTGGGCTCGCGCGGCAGGCCATAGCCTTGCGTGATCAGCCCGATCGACCGCTTGAGACGCCCCACGTCGACGCCCCCGAAGCCATTGGCGCGCACGTTGGGCGTCAGGATGCAGCAGCTCATGGCGAGCTTCAACCGGTCGCGTTCGATAGCCGCGTCGAGCAGGGGCTCGAATTGCAGGGTCATGTGCACGGCCTGCTCGGGATCCCGGACCATGTCGCGCACGCCCTTGATCGTTGCGCGAATGAAGCCCTTGACCGCTTCGGGATGCTCCTTGAGGAAGGTTTGCCCGGCGGCGATGCCATTGCCGTAGATGTCCAAGCCGTAGTCCCGATACAGGAAATGCGCCACCGCATCCGGATCGATGCCCTTGGCCCGAAGCTCGAGCACGGCATTGAACAATTGCCCGGGAATGGCATCAACCTGGCCGCGGGCAAGCAGCGCCTCGCGCAGCTTGGGCTCGATGTACTGGATCTTGACCCGGCTCGCGTCGATGCCGGCCGCCTTGGCGAAGATCGAAAACAGCTTGAAGGTGGCTTCGTTTGCCGCCGCTCCCAGTGTCTTGCCTTCGAGCTGCTTGGGCGTCGCGATCCCGCTCGCCTTGAGCATGATGATCGCTGCGGGTGCCTGCTCGTAGCCCATCATCAGCACGGGAAAGCCCTGACCGGGGTTCTTGGAGTTGAAATCCATCACCACGTTGATGTCGGGGTAGCCGAGATCGTACACGCCGCTCGCCAGCTGCCGCACCACCTCGGCGGAGCCCTTGCCCCGATCGATGACGACGTCCAGCCCCTCGGCCTTGTAGTAGCCCTTGTAGAGCGCCAGGAAAAACGGCGCGTGGACGGAGCCCGGGATCCAGTCGAGGGTGAAGCGCACCTTCGTCTGGCACCATGCGCTGCTTGCCGCGAGCTGTGCGGCAACGAGAACGGCGAGTGCGGCGGGGAGCATGGCGCGGCCATTGCGCCGGGTCACGGGCTCGTGCGTGCATGACTGCTGCATGGACACCTCGTCTCTAGTTAGACAGCGGCAAGGCGCGGCTTTGGCATCACAGCTTGATCCCCGCCCGCTCGAGAATCGCGCGCGCGCGCTGCCGCTGCTCATCGGAGATCGCCAATCGCTGGGCAAACTCCTTGCCCAACGGGCGTGTCGCGTCGATCCCCATCTTGGTCAGCGTGAAGGTCTCGGGGTCCGATGTCGGATCGAGGATTGCCCCCTTGCAGCCCGGAAAGAAGGCAATGTCGCTCTCTGCGCGCACGCGCGTGGCGACCGCCCACATCACGTCGTTGAGGTCGAAGATGTCGACGTCTTCATCGACCACGATCACGTACTTGGTGTAGAACTCGGTGCCGAGCGCAGCCAGGATGGCCTGCTGCGGCTCGCCCTCCGCCGTCTTTCGCATCTTGATGAACGCCATGAACGCGCCACAGGTGGTGTGGGGAACGTGCACGGCAAGTACGTTGGGAAGGTTGCGCCGCAAGGTGTTCAGTATCTCCCCCTCGCGCGTGATGCACGAAATGAGAATGTGATCGCGCGACATGCCCGAGACGACCGAATGGTACATGGCATCGCCCCGCATGCGCAGGCGATGCGCGACGAACACGTTTTGCGTGCTGCGGTAGGAGGCGTAGCCGGTGAACTCGCTGAACGGTCCCTCGGGCTCTCTGACTTGCGGCAAAATTTCGCCCTCGATGATGATCTCGGCGCCGGCCGGAACCTCGAGATCGGCGACGCCACAGGTGGCCAGTCGATACGGCTCGCCGAACAAGCCACCGATGATTTCGTATTTGCGCACCTGCGGCGGATAGGCGTAGGCCATCGATCCCATGTAGTGCAGGGGATGAACGCCGAGTGCTACGGCCGCCGCCAGCGGCTCACCCCGCGCCTCGGCGCGGCGATGGAATTCCCACATGCGCCGCCGCGAGTGGAGCGACACTCCGAGCCGGTTCCTGCCCTTCAGCATCAGGCGGTGGAAGCCCGTGGTATCAACGCCGGTGACGGGGTCGCGCGCGACGATCTGGCCGGCGGTGATGTAGGGAGCCGCGTCGCCCGCGAAATGCAAGGGGATCGGCAGCTGTCGCAGGTCGACCGCATCGCCCTCGAGCACGCGTTCCTGCCACGGCGCGCTGTCGACCGTGCGGCAGCCAATGTAGCGCTGGCAACGCTCGCGAAAGGCGCTCGGCAGCTGCTCGGCGGACACGCCGAGGCAGGCGGCCAGCAGCTGGCGATTGCCGGCGACGTTGGTGACGACGGGCATGCCGTGACCGGCGACGTTCTCGTACACCACCACCGGGCTCTTGCCCGCGCGCTCGAGCTCGAACACCAGCGACGTCATCTCCAGCGCGGTGCACACCGGCTCTCGGATCTTGACGAGCTCCTCGGGAAAATCGCGCTCGACCATGGCCAGGAAGCCGCGCAGGCTTTGATTGTCCACGGCAGCGAGCGATTGAGACATGGATCGGAACCCCGCCAGCGCACCCTTAACGCACTGGGGCAACACTAGCACCTTGCCGGTGCCAGGAGGGGCGCAAAACGCTTGCGGCTAGGCGCAAAATCCACGTTGCCCTGCGGGCTGGTTGGGTGTGCGGCGCTCCGGCGCGGCGTCGCGCCCCCGAGTGCTGGTTGCCGTGGCTCCCGGCGGATCGCGGCTGCCGGCGGCATGCCGATCAGCCGTCCGCAAAGCGCGGCTTGCGCTTTTCGCGAAAGGCGCGCATGCCCTCCGCCGCGTCGGGGTGCTCGTACACGCTTTCGCACAGCTCCTCCTCGTAGGCGAGCATGCTGTCCCAGCCGTGGCGCAGGTTGTAGGCGATCGCCTTGCGCATCGCTGCGATCGCCTGCGGCGAGGCGGCGGCGATGCGCTCGGCGACCGCGTGCGCATGGCGCATCAGTTCGGCGCGCGGCACGACCTTGCTGACGAGACCGATGGCGCAGGCCTCTTGCGCGGGGAAGTTCTCGCCGAGCAGGAGAAGGTCCAGCGCCTTGTTGCGGCCGACGAGGCGCGGCAGGCGCGTCAATCCCATGCCCCAGCTCGGCACGATGCCGAGGTAGGCGTCGCCGGCACGAAACACCGTGTTGTCGGCGGCAAGGCGATAGTCGCAGGACCAGGCGATGGCGGTGCCGCCGCCGATGCAGTAGCCGTGAATGGCGGCGATGATCGGCCGCGGGAAGGTCTCGATGCGCTCTAAGGTGCGCCGCCCGTACTGGCGAAAGGCCTTGCCGCGACCGGGCTCCTGGCGATCGGACTCGGCACGCAGATCGGCGCCGGCGCAGAACGCCCGCTCGCCGGCGCCGGTCAGGATCACACAGCGCACGGCGCGCCGCGCCTCGAGCGCGTCGAGCGCGGCATGCAGCGCATCGAGGGTGCGCACCGAGATGGGGTTCATGGGCGGATCGTTCAGCGTCACGCGCGCGATCGCGCCGTCGATTTCGCTAACCACCAGCGCTTCCTTCACGGCACTCCTCCGCGCTTCGCCTCGCGCCGCGACCCCTGCTTCACCGCCTGCCCTTGGCACCGGCGATCAGCGCCTCGGCGCGCGCCATTGCCGCGCGCGGTATGGTGTGCCGCTTGGGAAAGGGCGTCGTCTTGCGGGTCGCATCGACGATCAGCTTGGCCGTGAGCCCTTGGCGGTTGGAGGGGTCGAGGATGGCGCCCATGGCATTGCGCACCAGATCGAGGTCCGAATCCGCCTGCATGCGTGTGGCCATCGCCCACAGCACGTCGAAATCCTGGCGCACATCGACATCGTCATCGACGACCACCACCAGCTTGGCAGTGAGATCATCACCCATCGCCGCGGCGGCGATGTTGCGCGCCTGGCCGGGCGCCGCATCGCGTACCGCGACGTAGACGTGCAGCCTGCAGGTCCCGGATTTGGGGTAGGAAACCGCGGTCACGTTGGGGTGGTGCTCGCGCAGCTTGCGCAGCAGACGCGCCTCCTGCGGGACCGCCAGCAGCAACGTGTGCTCGTCGGAGATGCCGGGGACGATATCCTGGAAGATCGCGTCCTTGCGGTGGAGGAGCGATTCGATCCTGAGCACATGCTCGGTCGAGCGCTCCGAGGCGTAGCCGGTGAACTCCGCAAACGGCCCCTCGGGGGCCCGCTCGCGGGTGGCGAGCGTGCCTTCGAGTGCGATCTCGCACTCGATCGGAATCTCGACCTCGCCGACCGGGCCGAGCGCGACCTGCAATGGCTCGCCGAGGAAGCCGCCGGCCACGGCGTATTCATCCGTGTCGATTGGTCCCTTCCACAGCCCGGACCCGAACATCAGCAGCGGGTGGCAGCCGATGATCACGATGACCGGCAGATCCTGTCCGAGCGCCGCCGCGCGCCGCGCGTAGTTCCAGAGGTGGCGCC
>JBPYEF010000254.1:0-5694 GCA_051985875.1 Hyphomicrobiaceae bacterium | reverse complement strand
AGCGCGCACAAGGGGGACGTGATCGAGATCAAGACCTTGATCAATCACGTCATGGAAACCGGATTTCGCCGCGACAACAACGGGCGCGCCATTCCGCGCAACATCGTCACGCACTTCACGTGCACCTACGCCGGCGAGGAAGTGTTCCGCATGGATCTCTTCACCGGCGTCGCCGCCAACCCCTTCGTCGCCTTCACCACGGTTGCGACCGTGTCCGGAGATCTCGTCTTCGAGTGGGCCGATCCGAGCGGGGTAATCGCGCGCGAGCAGCGCCAGATCACCGTCACGTAGGCAGATGGTCACGCGGCGCTGCCTGCAGATCTCGGCTTTCGCGGCCGTCGCCTGCGCCTTCGCGGGGCTGGCGGCGGGCGACGAGCCGGAGCGCGCCATCCCGCTCTCCGCGTTGCGCTCCGACAAGGCGTTTGTGTCCGCTGAGACCCGCGCGCTACAGGATGATCTCACGGCAAACCCGGGCATGCTGTGGGTGGAAGAGGGCGAGAAGCTGTGGCGCGAGAGCGTTGGTCCGAAGGGTCTTTCGTGTGCTTCCTGCCACGGGGATGCCGCGCAGCTCGCCGGCGTGGCCGCGCGCTATCCCCGCTACGACGTCGCCACACAGCGCCTTCTGAACCTCGAGGGCCGCATCCGGCAGTGCCGCACGCAGCGTCAGTTGGCCCAGCCGCTCGCCTATGAGTCGGAGAGCCTTTTGGCGCTCGAGGCATTCGTCGCCTATCAGTCCCGTGGGCTCCCCTTGCAGGTGTCCATCGACGGCCCGGCGCGACCCATCTTTGAGGCGGGCCGCAAGCTGTTCTACGAGCCGCAGGGTCAGCTCGATCTGTCGTGTGCGCAGTGCCATGAGCAGCGCTGGGACAAGCGACTGCGGGCGGAGACCATCACCCAAGGCCACCCCAACGGCTTTCCGGCCTATCGCCTGGAATGGCAGACGCTGGGCTCGCTCGACCGGCGCCTGCGGGCCTGCTTTCAGGGGGTGCGCGCTGAGCCGTTCGCCTCCGGCAGCCCCGAGGTTCTGGCGCTCGAACTGTTCCTGGCATGGCGGGCGCAGGGGCTGCCAATAGAAGTGCCCGCCGTGCGGCGCTGAGCGCCGAACTGGCGCGCTGTCGGGCGGATGTTCCCGTTTACGCCGATGGCGCGTAGCACGTGCAGAAATAATCGGGTGCGCCGCCGGCCATGCCGCCGCAGACCCCTCTTTGCTCGCCTCGGTGCTCGGGCGCCGGCATCGGGCGCGCGGAGCGGATCCTGCTGCGGGAGCGATCGGCGCCCTCCGCGGCGGACAACGTCGAGCGCAGCTTCCCTGCCGAGTTGGCGCCATCGCAACGGCGGATTGCGTTCGGCGTGGGGCCGGGCGCCGCTCGCTGGTCCGCCGCCGGCGGTTCAGCGATGCAGGACGCACGTCGCCGCCGACCGCCTCCGCTCCCATCCCACATGCTCGAGTTCCGGGCGGTCGCTCTCGGTTTGCGGATAGCCGAGGCAAAAATAGCCGATGAACTGCCAGGCGCGGCGAATGGCGAGCACGCGGCGGATGCGCAGTGGATCGAGAATCGACACCCAACCCATACCAATTCCCTCCGCGCGCGCGGCAAGCCACATCGTGCACACCGCGGCGACAACCGAGTACTCGATCATCTGCGGCATGGTCTTGCGCCCCAGGCCGTGGCCGACCGTCGTCGCGCTATCGGCGAACACGGCGAGCTGGCACGGTGCCTCCTCGAGCCCCGCTAACTTGAGCGCGGCGTAGCGGGCGGCCCGATCGCCGGAATATCCGCGCAGCGCATCGCTATTGCACGCCTTGAACTCGGCCAGCACCGCCGCGCGCCGGTGCGGATCGTCGACCACCACAAACCGCCACGGCTGGCTCAGGCCCACGGACGGGGCCAGGCACGCGATCTCGATCAATCGCTCCAATGTGCCGTCGGGAAGCGGCTCGGATCGAAAGTGACGGACATCGCGGCGCCAGGCGAACAGCTCGCGCAGGCGTGCGCGAAAAGCATCGTCAAACCTCAGTTCCCCACTCACGGCCTGCCTCCTTTCTCCCGGGCATCAGAAACGCGCGGCGGCAACCAGGAGGATCAGGATCTCGTTCACCTGCTCCAGTGCGCCGATCACGTCTCCCGTCTGGCCGCCAATCTGCCGCGTGCAAAGCCACGCCATGCAAGCGACGCTCAGCAGCAGCACGATCAAGGCGACCAGGCCGCGGGTGATGCCGAGCCCAAGCGCGAGCGCGACCAGGCCGAGAACTGCGGCAAGCGTGGTGCTCGCCTGCGGTGGCCTGCCCACTTGGTGAGATAGCCCATCCGACCGCGCGCGCGGCACCAGCTGCATGAACGCGGGAAGCGTAGCACGCGCAGCCGCATGCGCCGCAATGAGCGCGCAGGCGACGCGCACGGGTGCCGATAGGCTAGCGATCGCGCCCGTGCGCAGCAGAAGCGACAGCAGCAGGGCGCAGGTGCCGTAGGTGCCGATGCGGCTGTCGCGCATGATTGCGAGTTTGCGCTCGCGCGTCGCGCCGCCGCCAAATCCGTCGGCGGTGTCGGCCAGCCCGTCCTCGTGCAGGCAGCCGGTCGCCGCGAGCGTCGTTGCGAGCGCCAGGGCAGCCGACGCGAAGCTCGGCAAGCCCGCGGCGTAGGCGAGACCGTAGGTCGCGGCAGCGAGCGCGCCGACGATTGCGCCCATCAGAGGTGCGGCCCATGCGGCGCGTGCCAGGTCGGCGCCGGCGATTGCGCCGGGGTGGGCGATCGGCAGGCGCGTGTAGAAGAGAAGGCCGATCCGCAGATCGGCGGCAAGCTCACCCATGCGCACGCCGAACCCCCTCATCCCGTTTCTTTCCCCATTGTCATCCGCAACCTATAGGATACTGCGGCGCGTGCTGCGCGCGGCGCAAGGCGCGGGCCGCACTTCCCTCGCCGATCGCGTTGCGACCGGATGTGTTCCCCCGTCGATGGTTCGGATGTTATGACCCGCTTCGCCTCCTTGTCCGAGCTGCGCGCGGCTTGCCTGCAGTTGCCGGCCGGACATGGAGCGGTTGCCGCCACGGTCGCGGCCCGCGAGGCGGCGCTCACCAAGCCGCCGGGCAGCCTCGGGCGGCTCGAGGAAATCGTCGCTTGGCTCGCGCGCTGGCAAGGCCGCAGCCGGCCGTGTCTCGAGCACGTGGCAATCCTCGTGTTTGCCGGCAACCACGGCGTGGTGGCCCAGGGCGTGTCCGCCTACCCCGCAGAGGTCACCGCGCAGATGGTGGCGAACTTCACCGCCGGCGGGGCGGCGATCAACCAGCTGGCCCGCACCGCAGCGGCGAGGCTGCACGTTACGCCGCTCGCCCTCGATCATCCGACGACGGATTTCACCGTCGGCGCGGCGATGGACGAGGCGACGTTTCTCGCCGCGGTCGCCGCCGGCTACGATGCGGTCCCGCCGCGGGCGGACGCGGTGTGCCTGGGGGAGATGGGGATCGGCAACACGACCGCGGCCGCGGCGGTCGCCGCCGCTCTCTATGCGGGGGGCGGTGCACGCTGGGCCGGGCGCGGCACCGGCGTCGACGATCGGGGGCTGGCGCGCAAGCGCGCTGTCATCGACCGGGCGCTTGCCCGCCACGCCGCCGTGCTCGACGATCCGCTGGCGGTTGCGCGGGTGCTTGGCGGGCGCGAGCTTGCCGCAATTCTCGGCGCGGCATTGGCCGCGCGGCGGCAGCGAATTCCGGTGTTGCTCGACGGCTTCGTTTGCACGGCCGCCGTTGCGCCCTTGGCCCGGCTGCGCGGCGATGCGCTCGATCACGCGATGGCGGCGCACGTTTCCGCGGAAGCTGGACATCGCGCCCTGCTCAACGAGCTCGGCTTGCGCCCGCTGCTCGACCTCGGCATGCGGCTTGGCGAAGGCTCGGGTGCGGCCATTGCCGTGCTGGTGCTGCGGGCGGCGCTCGCCTGCCACATCGGCATGGCGACCTTTGCCGAGGCGGGCGTCGCCGACAGCGCAGCGGCGCGCGATGCGACGCGCTGATTCACAGCCTTCCCGCGTGCGCAATGGCATGAAAGAACGTCCCGGAGACGCAGCCGCGACGGCTGCCCGCCCTGCCTAGCGCATCGCCGCGGCTGTCGGTGAGATCGGCGAGCGGTGCGTCCGTCGGTGTGCCCATCAGCGTTGCATAGTGGAACTCATGACCGCGGACCACGCAGCCGGCGGGTCCGATCGGGCTCCCCGCAAGCAGCCGTGCCTCGCGGTAGCCGAGCTGCAGGCGGCGTTTGGCGAAGCTCGTCGCATGGCCCAGCAGTCCGGTCATCGCGTGGCGCGTGCCGTCCGCGTCCTCGATGCCTTCGCCGAGCACCATGTAGCCGCCGCACTCGCCGTGCACGGGACGCGTTTCGGCGAAGGCCTTGAGCCCGTCGCGAAAGCGGTGTGCGGCCGCGAGGCGGCCGGCATGCAGCTCGGGATAACCGCCGGGCAGCCAGCATACGTCGCAGCTCTCCGCCGGAGGCTCGTCGGCGAGCGGCGAGAAGCAGATGGTTTCCGCTCCCGCGCGCCGCCAATGATTGACAAGGTGGGTGTAGACGAAGCTGAAAGCGGCATCCGTGGCCAGCGCAATGCGTTGCCCTGGCGGGGGCAGCGCCGGCACGTCCACCGCCGCGAACTGCGCAATCGGCGCCGCCGCGGCCAACACCGCATCGAGGTTGATGTGGCGCTCCGCCATGTCGCCAAGGCGCGCAAGTCGCGCCGCGAGATCGGCGTGCTCGACCGCCTGCACGAGGCCGAGGTGGCGTTCCTCCACGCACAGTGCTGCGTCACGCGCGATGCCGCCGAAGACGGCAACTCCCAAGTCCTCCACCGCGCTGCTGACGAGCGCGCGGTGGCGCTCGCCGCCGAGGCGATTGAAGACGACGCCGCAAATGCCAATCCCCGGCGCGTGCGAGGCGAAGCCGCGCACCACCGCCGCCACGGATTGAGCCTGTGCCGACACATCGACCACGAGCAGCACGGGCAGGCGATAGTGGATGGCCAGGTCGGCGGTGGCGCCACAGCGACCGGGCGAGCCCGCCGCGCCGTCGAACAGGCCCATCGCCCCCTCGATGAGCAGAATGTCGGCATCGCGCGCGGCCTCCGCGAGCAGCGCATCGAGCAGCGGCGGAGGCATGGCCCAGCTGTCGAGATTGATGCTGGGCGCACTGCAGGCCGCGGCGTGGAACGCCGCGTCTATGTAGTCGGGTCCCGATTTCGCGGCACGTACGCTGATGCCGCGTCGCCGCAGGGCGGCCAGTATGCCGAGCGTCACGGTGGTCTTGCCCGCGCCCGAGCACGGCGCCGCAACGATGAAACCGCGCGCCGTCATCGGCTCGCCTCGCCCGGTGCCGCGCGCGCCAGGAGGCGGGCACGCGCGGCGACGTTGTCGCCGATGGCGATGATCGTCGGGGGCTCGAGCCCGGCTGCGCCCACCGCCGCGGCGACATCCGCAAGCGTCGCCAGGATCGTGCGTTCCGCGGCGGTCGTTGCCGCGGCGATCACGGCGACGGGCGTCGAGGGTGCAAGCCCGCCGCGCATCAGGGCGGCGGCGATCGCCTCGAGATTGCGCATCGCCATGTAGAGGACGATCGGCTGGCCGGTGCGCGCCAGTGCCGCCCAGTCGGGTCCCTCGCCGTGCGCCCCGCTCTGGCCGGTGGCGAGGATCACCGCCTGGTTTACGCCCCGCAGCGTGGC
>JBPYEF010000253.1:0-8640 GCA_051985875.1 Hyphomicrobiaceae bacterium | reverse complement strand
TCCTCGACCTGCGCCGCGAAGCGCTGCACAGGAACATCATACTGCGCAACGCGGTCATCGGCTCGATTCGGCAGCGCATGCGCGATGCCGGCTTCTTCGAGTTCCAGACCCCGCTCCTGACCGCCTCCTCTCCCGAGGGAGCGCGCGACTTCCTCGTGCCGAGCCGACTGCATCCCGGCAAGTTCTATGCCTTGCCGCAGGCGCCCCAGCAGTTCAAGCAGCTGATCATGATAGCCGGCTTCGACCGCTATTTTCAGATCGCGCCGTGCTTTCGCGACGAGGATGCGCGCGCCGACCGCTCGCCGGGGGAGTTCTATCAGCTCGACCTGGAGATGAGCTTCGTCGAGCAGGAGGACGTGTTTGCCGCCGTCGAGCCGGTGCTGCGCGGCGTCTTTGAGGAATTCGCGCACGGCAAGCCGGTGACGGCCAAGTTTCCGCGCATCGCCTACGACCAAGCGATGCAACGCTACGGCTCGGACAAGCCGGATTTGCGCAATCCGATCGTCATGCAGGATGTCAGCGCGCATTTCCGCGGCTCCGGCTTCCAGCTGTTCGCCGCAATGCTCGAGAGGGACGCGCGGGCGCGGGTGTGGGCGATCCCCGCCCCGCGCGGCGGCAGCAGGGCGTTCTGCGACCGCATGAATGCCTGGGCGATCTCCGAAGGTCAGCCCGGTTTGGGCTACCTTATGGTTCGCGACGACGGGGCGGCCGGCCCGATCGCCAGGAACCTCGGCGCCGAGCGCAGCAGCGCCCTGCTGCAGCAGATCCGGCACCAGGGTGCCGCCGGCGGCGCCGACGGTGACGCCGTGTTTTTCGTTGCCGGGGATCCCGCCAAGTTCCACCGCTTCGCCGGGGAGGCGCGCAACAAGGTCGCTCGCGAGCTTGCGCTTATCGACGAGCAGCGTTTCGAGTTCTGCTGGGTCGTCGATTTTCCGATGTACGAGTGGAACGAGCAGGAAGGCAAAATCGACTTCTCGCACAATCCGTTCTCGATGCCGCAGGGCGGACTTGCGGCGCTCGAGGCGGCCACGACGCGCGAGCAGCTGCTGGCGATCAAGGCTTTCCAATACGACATTGTCTGCAATGGCGTAGAGCTGTCGTCGGGGGCGATACGCAACCACCTGCCGGCGATCATGTACAAGGCCTTCGCCATCGCCGGCTACGGCCCCGAGGTGCTGGAGGCCAAGTTCGGTGGCATGCTCAACGCATTGCAGTACGGTGCGCCTCCGCACGGCGGCATTGCCCCGGGCATCGACCGCATCGTCATGCTGCTTGCCGGGGCCAGTAATCTTCGTGACGTGATCATGTTCCCGATGAACCAGCAGGCCCAGGACCTGCTGATGGGTGCGCCGAGCGAGGTTTCGGCCAAGCAGCTGAACGAGCTGCACATCCGCATGCTGCCGACGGAGCGCAAGCCTTGAACGTTTCTGCCGCCCGCGGCGGGCCGCTGGCAACCCGACCGAGCGCCGGAATGTCGAGGAATGTGCAGAAATGTCAAGAATGCGCGGGCAGCGCAGATCAGCGCGGGCCGGCGCGCGGCCCCGATCGCGGCCTGCCGGCGTTCGCTGCACCGTGCGCGTCCGCTCCCGCCAGCGCGCGGTCGACCATCGCCGGTGCGGAGCCGAGATAATTCGCCGGATCGGTCAGCGCCGCCAGACGCTGGGCGTCGAGATGGCGTGTAACCTCGGTGCGTGCCTCTAGCTCGGCGCACAGCGTCGAGCCGCGCTCGAGGGCGCCGCGGCAAGCGGCGTAGACGAGATCGTGCGCCGTCTGCCGGCCGACGTGCGGGGCGAGTGCCATCATCACGGCTTCCGCGACGATCAGTCCACCGGTCAGGCCGAGGTTGTGGCGCATGCGCGCCGGGTCGACGATCAGTCCCTCGAGCATGAAGCGGGCGTGGGACAACGCCGCCGCGCACGCCAGAAAGGCCTCCGGCACGGCCACCCACTCGACCTGCCAGGGGCCGGTCGCGCGCTCGTGGTCCGCGACCATTGCATCGAGCATCAGGCCGGCATGCTGGCGCAAGAGCTTGGCAGCGGCAATGATCAGCTCGCAGGAGATCGGGTTGCGCTTCTGCGGCATGGTCGAGGACGCGCCGCGGCCCTCCAGGAAGGGTTCGAACGCCTCGCCGACCTCGGTCTGCATCAGCAGCATCACGTCGGTGGCGATCTTGGCGAGGCTCGCGCCGATAAGGGCGAGCAGGCAGACCGTCTCCCCGAGCCCATCGCGCGCCACGTGCCAGGGTGTGGCGGGACGCCCGAGCTGCAGCTCGTCCATCAGCGCATCGTGTACGAGAAGGCCCTTATCGCCGAGCGATGCGAGCGTGCCGGCGGCACCGGCGAACTGTCCGACCAGCACGCGGGGACGCAATTCCTCCAGCCGCTGGCGGTGGCGAGCGATCATGCCGTGCCAGACCGCGGCCTTGTAGCCGAAGGTGACGGGCAGTGCGTGCTGCAGATGCGTGCGGCCCGCCATCACCGTGGCGCGGTGTCGGCGGGCCAGGTCGCCGAGCGCGACCGCGAGCGCGGCGAGGTCCGCAGCCACCAGCGCCAGCGCGTCCCTGACCTGCAGCACGGTGGCGGTGTCCATGATGTCCTGCGTGGTGGCGCCCCAGTGCAGATAGCGGCCGGCCTCGCCGCACTGCGCACTGAGCTGGCGCACGAGACCGACGATCGGGTAGCCGACGAGATCCGTCTCCGCCTTGAGCTTTGCCCGATCGATGGCCTCGGGGCGGGCCAAGCGGGCGATGGCTTGTGCCGCCTCCTGCGGGATCACGCCGGTTCGCGCCTCGGCGGCGGCAAGGGCGACCTCGACTTCGACGTAGCGCCGGATCGCGGCCTCGTCGCCGAACACGGCACGCATCGCCGGCGTGCCGAAGGCGTCGCGGAAGATCGCCGAATCGAAAACGGTCGCGGACATTGCCATCCAGCACGTTTGGGGTCGCCGCAGCGTGCGGCGGCCGTTGCAGCGCAAGCGATCAGGACGCCCGCGACGCGAACTGCCCGTCCCTGACCTCCTGCGGCCGGTTCCCGGCGGCCTCGCCTGCCGCCAGCCGCGCCAGCAGCTCCTGGCACACCGCGCGCATGGCGGTTCCGGATTCGCCCGGATACTTGGCGACGTAGGAGCGCTCCAGGCGGCTCAACTGCGAGGCGTGCTGCAGAGCGCTGGTACGCGGGATGGCTTGTGGAAACAGGCGATTATCCGGATTGGCCCCCAGCCAATTCTGATAGTCGAGCTCCACGGTCGAGCTCGGGTCGCGCATGGTGATGACCACCCCGAGGTTCTCGGCAAAGCCCATCTCGGGATTGAGGCTCTTGAAACGGCGGAACACCTCGAGCCCGCAGGTCGAAACGTAATCGGGCTTGGTCGGCGAGAAATGAAAATCCGTCTCGCGCAACCAGGACTCGGTCAGCACCGAGAGCCCCGGCGGACAGTCGACGAAGATCACGTCGAACACGCCGCGCACGTGATTGAGCAAAGAGGCGATGCTCGCGCGCAACCGGGCGTGCAGACTTTCCTTGGAGACTTCGCGCTCAAACAGCGTCAGCTGCATGTCGCTGGGAATGAGATAGACGGTGCGCGCCTCATCGACGTCGGATACGCCGCCGACCACGAAGCGGGGCCAGTCCACGGCCATGTTGTTCAGCACGCTCGCAACCAGCAGGTCGACGATGGTGAGGCCGTCCGATTGCAGTCGGTGCAGGTTGGTCGGCGACAGCAGCATGGTGCTGATGCTGGCCTGCGAATCGGAATCGATGATCAGGACGTTCTTGCCAAACTTGGCAGACAGCGTCTCGGCGGTGGCAAGGACGAGCGTGGATTTGCCGACGCCACCCTTCGTGTTCATCACCGCCACAGTGTTGCGCATGCCCGGTCTCGATCCCCACACTCATCCCCACGCCCCGGCGCGTGTCCCTCGAGTCGGCACGGTGTGCCGGGCAAATGTGGCAGACTCCGGGTGCATCGATCAAGCTCTCCAACGGCCGCGCGCGGGGGCTGGCGGCAAGTCGAGCTCCGTCAGCCGCGCCGGCGCCGCGGCGCGCCGCGCAACCCACCGGTGGCCGAGGGTGTCTCCCCCTCGTGGGCGCGCACCAGGAAGTGGTACTGCCGGTTGGGCCGCATGTCGGTCGCGGCCGCCAGGCGATTGGACATGTTGAAGAAGGCGGCGACGGCGGCGATGTCCCAGATGTCGCGGTCGGCGAAACCCGCCGCGCGCAACGCCTGGCGGTCGGCCTCCTCGATCTTGTCCGGCGCCTCGGTGAGCTTGACGGCGAAATCGAGCATGGCCTTGTGGCGCGGGGCCAGCGCCGCGGCGCGGTAGTTCTGGGCGACGCGCTCGCCCAGCACCGGGTCACCGGCGCGCTGGCGCAGCGCGGCTCCGTGCGCGGTCAAGCAGTAGTGACAGTGATTGGCCGCGCTGACGGCGACGGCGATCATTTCCCGCTCGAGCTTGGAGAGGCCGCTCGCTGCAAGCATCAGATCGTCGGCCATGGCGATGAACGCCTTGAGCTTGCCGTTGTCGAAGGCGTGTGCCTCGAGCACGTTGGGCACGAAGCCGAGCTTTTCCACACACTTGTCGAAATAGGCCTGCAGTTCCGGCTCGAGCGCTGCCCGGCCACCCAAATCCAGCGCCGTCACATTTTCCTTGCCGACCATGCAACCTCCGCGGCTAAGCGTCCACGCCAGCATAGCCCGGCCTCGGCGCCGACATCATAGCGATTGTCAATCCCCGGCGCCGGGTTCACACTTTTTGCCATTGCAAGGCGCAGGGAGAATGAGCATGGCGGTTGCTCTTGCCGCGGCGGCCGAAGCGTGCATTGCGCAGGTGCAGCAACTGCTCGCCGCCGATCCCGAGGCGGCGGCGTTCGCCACCCTGCTGTACGGCAACAGGGGGCTCGACGGCTTCGCGGAACTGAGCCCCGCCTGGCTCGCCGCCATGGCCCGGGGCGCGCGGGCGTTCATCAGCGTCAAGCCGGTCGGACGCCACAAGCTGAAGATCCATGGCGGATCGCCGGCCGGCGGCGAGGGGCAGCCTAAGCTCTCGGTCATCGAAATCATCAACGATGACATGCCCTTTCTGGTCGATTCCGTACTCGGCGAGCTGCAGGCGCGCGGCCTTGCCGTGCGGCTGCTGCTGCACCCGATCCTCAAGGTCAGGCGCGACGCGGGCGGCCGTCTCATTGCCTGCGCGAGCGCGGGCGACGCGCGCCTGCGCGACGGTCGCCAGGAGAGCTACATCGCCATCGAGGTCGATGCGCTGTCCGAGGCGGAGGCGCGCGAACTCGGCGAGGCGATCTCGGCGATCCTCGAAGACGTGCGCGTGGTGGTCGCGGACTGGCGGCCGATGCTCGCCCGACTGCAGGCGGCGGTCGTCGAGCTGGAGACGGCGCCCGCTACGGTGCCGGCCGACCTGCTCAAAGAGTCGATTGCGTTTCTCGGCTGGCTCGAGCGGGGCAATTTTACGTTCCTCGGCGCGCAGGAATTGGCGCTGCACGGCGATGCGCGCTCCGGCGACCTGGTGCGCGCGCCGGGCAAAGGGCTCGGCGTGCTGAGCGACCCCGACGTCCACGTGCTGCGCCGGGGCAGCGAATTGGTCGCCATGACACCCGAGGTGCGCCGGTTTTTCTTCCTGCCGGCGCCGCTGATCATCACCAAGTCGAACGTCATTTCCCGCGTGCATCGGCGCGCGCACATGGACTACATCGGCATCAAGTCCTACCACCAGGACGGGACGCCGCGGGGCGAGACGCGCATCGTCGGCCTGTTCACCTCGCAGGCCTACGTGCTCTCGCCGAGCCAAATTCCCTTTCTGCGCCACAAGGTGGCCACGGTACTCGCGGCCTCGGGATTTCCACCGGCGAGCCACGACGGCAAGGCCTTGCTGAACATCCTCGACACCTTTCCCCGCGACGAGTTGTTCCAGATCGGCGTCGAGCGGCTGCACGAGTTCGCCCGAGGCATCCTCGATCTGGTAACGCGGCCGCGCGTGCGCCTGTTTGTACGCATCGATCGTTTCGACCGCTTTGTCTCGGCGTTGGTGTACGTGCCGCGTGACCGCTACAACAGCGGGGTGCGCGAGCGCATCGGCGCGCTGCTTTGCGCGGCCTACAACGGGCGGCTTGCGGCCTATTATCCCTATTTCCCTGCAGAGGGCCCGCTGGTGCGGGTACAGTTCATCGTCGCCCGCTATGCGGGTGTCACGCCGCACGCCGACGTCGGCCTGCTGGAGCGCCGCATCGGCGACATCGTGCGCACCTGGGAGGACGGCCTGCTCGCGGCCCTGGCCGCGCGCGGCGCAGACGGCAACGGCCTGAAGGTCAAATATGGCGCGGCATTTTCCGTCGGCTACCAGGAAACATTCCCGCCCGGGCGCGCGCTCGAAGACATCAAGCGCATCGAGCGCTTGGGGGCGGAGCAGCCGGTGGCGATCGAGCTGTACCGCCCGGACGGGGCCCCCGGCGCACGCGCTCACGCCGCGCTGTATCGCTTCGGCGGGCCGATCAGCCTGTCGCAGCGCGTGCCGGTGCTGGAGAATTTGGGCTTCTCGGCCATCGACGAGCGGTCGTATGCGATCACGCCGCGCTATGCCGAGGGCGTGCGCGAGGTGACGCTGCACGACATGCTGCTCGAGAGCGCCGACGGCAACCCGATCGATCTGGCACGGCATGAGGAGCGCCTCGAGGCCTGCTTCCTCGCGGTATTTCGCGGCGCGGCGGACAACGACGGCTTCAACCGGCTGATCGTCGCCGCTGGTGTCGATTGGCGGGAAGCGGCGGTGCTCAGGGCCTATGCCAGCTACTTGCGCCAGCTCGGCTCGCCGTTCGGCGTGCGCTACGTCGGCGACACGCTCACGCGCCATGCCGGGGTGGCGCGCGATTTCATCGAGCTCTTTCACGTGCGCTTCGATCCGGCCCGGGCATTGCCCGCGGCCGAGCGGCAGGCGGCCGGCGCGCCGATCAGAGAGCGTATCGCCGGCGCGCTTGCCGAGGTCCCGAGCCTCGATGAGGATCGCATCCTCAGACAGATCCTCAACCTCATCGAGGCCACGGTGCGCTGCAACTTCTACCAGCGCGACGCCGCGGGGCGAGCGCCTGCCACGCTCGCCTTCAAGCTCGACAGCAAGGCCGTCGAAGCGGCGCCGCTGCCGCGCCCGTATCGGGAGATATGGGTGTACTCGCCGCGCGTCGAGGGCATTCATCTGCGCTTTGCGCCGATTGCGCGCGGCGGCATCCGCTGGTCGGATCGCGCCCAGGATTTTCGCACGGAGGTGCTCGGCCTCGTGCACGCGCAGCTCGTCAAGAATGCGGTGATCGTGCCATCGGGGGCCAAGGGCGGCTTTCTGCCAAAGCAGCTGCCGCGCGGCGGCGGGCGCGAGGAGCTGCAGCGGGAGGGCATCGCCGCCTACCAAATCTTCATCTCCGCTTTGCTCGATCTCACCGACAACATCGTCGGCGGTAAGATCGTGCCCCCGGCCGGCGTGGTGCGCCACGATGGGGATGACCCGTATCTCGTCGTCGCCGCCGACAAGGGCACCGCCACCTTTTCCGACATTGCCAATGCGATCGCCGCCGAACGCGGTTTCTGGTTGGACGATGCCTTCGCTTCCGGCGGTTCCGCCGGCTACGACCACAAGCGCATGGCGATCACGGCGCGCGGCGCCTGGGTGTGCGTCAGGCGGCACTTCCGCGAAATGGACGTGGACATCCAGCACCAGGCGTTCCGCGTCGTCGGCATCGGCGACATGTCGGGCGACGTGTTCGGCAACGGCATGCTGCTTTCCGAGCACATTGCGCTGGTCGCCGCCTTCGACCACCGCGACATCTTCATCGATCCCGAGCCAACAGCGAGCAGCTTCGCCGAGCGCATGCGACTGGCCGGCCTGCCGCGCTCGAGCTGGCAGGACTACGACCGGGCGCGGCTGTCCAAGGGTGGGGGCGTGTTCTCGCGCGCGCTCAAGTCCGTGCCGCTCAGCGAGGAGGTGCGGCGACTGCTCGACCTCGAGGCGAGGAGCCTCACGCCCAACGACCTGATCCGCGCGATTCTGAAGTGCCGCACCGACCTGCTGTGGTTCGGTGGCATCGGCACGTATGTCCGCGCAACCGCCGAAACCGACGCGGAGGTGGGCGACCGCGCCAATGATGCGGTGCGCATCACCGCTCCCGAGGTCAGGGCCAAGGTGATCGGGGAGGGAGCCAACCTCGGCGTCACCCAGCGCGCGCGCATCGAGTTCGCCGCCCGCGGCGGGCGCATCAACACCGATTTCATCGACAACTCCGCGGGCGTGAACACCTCCGACCAAGAGGTGAACATCAAGATTGCGCTCGGCGAGGCGATGCGCGGCGGCAAGCTTGCGCCCGCGGATCGTAATGCACTGCTCGCCGCCATGACCGATGACGTGGCCGCGGCCTCGCTGAGCAACAACTACCAGCAATCACTGGCGCTGAGCTTGGCGGAGCGCAGCAGCGCCAGCGAGCTTACCGACTACGCGCTGCTGATGCGCAGCCTCGAGGGGCGCAGGCTGTTCGAGCGCGCGCTCGAGGCCTTGCCCAACGACGCCGAGCTGCAGGAGCGGGCGCGAGCGGGGCGCGGCCTCACCCGGCCGGAACTCGCCGTGCTGCTGAGCTATGCCAAGATCGCTCT
>JBPYEF010000252.1:0-4940 GCA_051985875.1 Hyphomicrobiaceae bacterium | reverse complement strand
GTAACCTTGAGCCACCCCTCGGCGTCGCGGTGCAAAAGATGCATGCCGGCAGAGTGCCAGAAGCGACGCTGCGTCATCTTGCGCGCTCCCGAGGTTCGCACAGGGCAGCCGGCGGGGTGCCAGCGCTCGCCGCGCGCGGCGTTGCGACCCAGGAATGGAGGGCGCGTGGCGCACCGAGCAGCCGCTGGGCCGTCATGCGCCGTCCCAAGGCTCGTGCCAGGAGACGTGCTCGGTGAATGCGAGGGTGTGCAGCGTGCCCCCGGCATCCTGCAGCTGCAAATCGCCGTTCTCCTTGAGGCCGATCACCCGGCCTTCGCGCGTGCTCCCGCGCGTGGCTATGCTCAGCGGGTGCTCGCGCCCGGCGGCGCGCATCATCCATTGTGCGTGCAGCACGGCGAACCCCCGCTCCTGCCAGGTGTGGACCGCGCTCAGGAAATGCGCCGCGAGCGAGCGGAGCACGTCGCTGCGGGTGACCCGTGGTCCGGCAACCTCGGCGAGCGAGGTTCGCGACCAATCCTGGCGCCGGCGTCCGCGCTGCTCCTTTGGCGCGGCCACGGTGACCTCGGCGCCGACGACGACCCAAGAGGGTACCTGCGCACACGCGACCCGCGGCGCGGCGATCTGTACCTGGCCAACCGGCGTGCCGTTGAGCAGCACGTCTCCCGGCCAGCGATAGGCAACCGCCACCAGCGGAGGACATAGCGATCCGAGGCAGTCACCGAGCGCCACCATGGTCACTGCCGCCATCTGCAACGCGCGCCCAAGGCAAACTTCGGGTTCCAACACGATGGCGCACGCGGCCTGCGTGCTGCTGCGGCTCCAGACGATCTCCGCCGCGCCGAGCTCGCGCGCTCTGGCGCGACGGCAGGCCTCTGCGAACGGGATCCGGCGCGGCGCCACGGGGTGGCCGGTGAGCAGGGGCGGAAAGTCGGGATCGGCGAGCTCCATCGCCCTCAGCCCGTCCTCGCGCTCAGCCGAGGTCGAGCTCTTCCTCGATGGTATGATGCAGCGGCGTGCCGGCAGCCGTCAGCACGATCTTCACCCTGAGCTTGCCGCGATCGATGCCCCTCTCCCGCACGATACGCTCGATCTCCCGCTGTGAGGTGACCCCCACCTGCTTCAGGAACTTGCGCACGGACATGTTGAACTTGTCTTCGTCCATCGCTCCTCCTCGCCCGGCGAGGCCAAGCCGCACACGCGCGCCGCACTAGAGCCGGACGTTCGGCTTCTCCGAATAGACCTCGCTTGAGGGCATTGGTATGGCCTGCAGGACAAAGCCTGCGGCCGCCGTAATTGCCGCGAGCGCAAGCACGCTGCAGATGAATGCCTTCACGGCCGTTCTCCTTGCTTTGGTGATTCTGACGCCGAAACCCCGGCAGCGTCAATGGAGCGTTGCTCGCCCGCGCCGTCCTCTGCACTCGCCGCGGCGATGAAGGCGATCAGGGCCTCGCGCTCAGCGGCATCGCCGATGCGCTGCAGCGGCATCTTCGAGCCCGGCGTGAACACCTCCGGTCCGAGCTCGAACAGGGCGTTCAGTGTCTGCGGCGTCCAGACCATATCCATGCCCCGCAGCGCCTCGGAATAGGGATAGCCCGCGAGCCTGCCGACGGTGCGGCCGAACAGCTTGTGCAGCGTGGGCCCGGCGCGGTTGGCCCCGTCCGCCTGCAAGGAGTGGCAGACGCTGCACTTCCTCGCAAACTGCAGCTCCCCTGCGGCCAGCTGTCCCTCTCCGCTGCGCCGCGCCTGGAAGCGGCGCGGGAAGGGACTCTCGATCGGCTCCATCGCGGCGCGTGGCTGGATGCGCCATGAGGTCACGAAGTCGTCGAGCCCGCCGTAATAGAGCGCCCTGCCGTCGGCCCGGAACGCCAGCGCCCATACCGGTCCGTAGGGATTGCGGTACTCCTCAAGGACGCTGCCATCGGCCGCACGCAGCACGCGCACCACGCCGTCGGCTCCCCCTGTCGCCAGCAACCCGGCGCGCTCCAGCGCCGCTAGCGCGAGCACGGGGCGCTGATGGCGGGGAAGATCGAACAGCTGCGCGCCGCTTTCCTCATCCAGCACCGCCGCCGTGCCGTTCAGGCTGCCGAAGGCCAATCGTCTGCTGCCGGGCAGCGCTAGGAGGACATTGATTCCCCAGCCGTGCTTGATCAGCGGCCGCAGAAAGCTGCCGTCGCTCCGCCGCCAAGCGCCGATTGTGCCGTCCGCGCTCGCGCTGAATACGCGCGAGCCGTCGGCCGAGAAGGCCACGGCGTTGACCGGGCCCTGGTGCCCGCTGAGCACCGGCCCTGGCGTACACGCCGCCACATCCCAAAGGCGCGCGGTACGGTCCCAGCCGGCGCTCGCAGCCCAGCGACCGTCGCTACTCACCGCGAGACCGACGATCTTTGCCGTGTGCCCGGCAAGCCGGCAGACCAACCGCCCCTGCTGCAAATCCCAGACCGCGATCAAGCCATCGTCGCCGGCGGCGAGCGCCAAAGGCGCCGCAGGCACGAAGGCTACCGCGTTGACCGCCCCGCCGTGTGCATCGAAGCGGGCGAGCCGATGCGGCGGCATCGTGGCGATGTCCCAGGCCATCATCGCGTAATCGAAGGAGCCGGTCAGTGCGCGCCGGCCGCTGCTGTCGACCGCGACCGCCTTGATCGGCCCGCCGTGTCCGACCAAATTCTCCGGGTTTGCACCCGCTCGCTGCGCCTGGCTTGGCGTCGCATTGGGCAATGGGTTCGTGCTTGTCGGTGGGGCCTGGCTTGTCGGTGGGGCCTGGCTTGGCGGCGGGAGTGCGCGCTGCTGTGCGATCGCAGGGAGGACGGCCGCGCTCAGCAGCAGGACGCCGGCGATGGGGAGGGTTTTGGCGCGCGCGACCCCCGGCTTCATTCCGCCGGCGCCGGGCGCGCCGCGTCGGTCTCGGCTGCCGCCACCTGCTCCATGCGCTCGAGCTCCTTGTCGGCCCACAGGCTGTGGTGCTCCTTTGCCCAGTTGACGTCGACCTGGCCGTTGCCCATGGCCGAGAAAGCACCCTGCATGCCGAGCGTGCCGATGTAGATATGGGCAATGATCAGCGTGATCAGCGCCAGCGCAACCATGCTGTGCCAGGACGCAGCGTATTGCATCTCTTGCACCGGTGTGAGCTCGCTCGGCAGATGATACCCAGTAATGCTCAGCAGGGCGAACGCCTTGTTCAGCAGCGCGAAGGTCTTGGCGAACAGCGCGAGCTGGAAGGGCAGCAGCAGCTCGATACCCGACAGCGATAGCGATAGACCGCACAGCATCACCAGCCAAAAGAGGATCTTCTGGCCAGCGTTGAACTTCCAGGCGGGCGGGTGCGATCCTCTGACGAGCATGCCGCCGCCCTTGATCAGCCAGACGATGTCGCGCCAGCCGCCGAGATTTTGCGGAATCCAATTGATCGCCGTCAGCAACAGGGCGAGCATGAAGGCAAAGGCCACGGAATTGTGCAGCCATTTGCCGGCGCCGGCCAGCCAGGCGAAGGTCTCCGCGCCGAGCAGCGGAAGCAGCACATAGCGCCCGTAGAGGACGTTGAGCCCCGTCACGGCGAGGGTGATGAACGACAGGGCCAACAGCCAGTGGCAGAAGCGCTCCCACGCGCCAAAGCGCGCCAGGTTACGGCCCGCCCAGCCGTTCTCGATCCGAATGCGCCCGCGCAGCAGGTAGAAGGCGGCGAGCAGCGCGACCATGCCGCCGACGGCCCACGATCCGTAGCGGGGCAGCGGGCCGGTGCGGAAGCTGCGCCACGCCTCCCCGTCCGACTGCACGAGTTGCCCCGCCTTCTTGTCTGGGATCGAAACCTGCCCCTGGACACCCTCGCGGACCTTGCGCCACATCTCGGCGTCGTAGTTGCCGGGACGCTCGGGGACGCCGAGCTGCGGCGCGCCCGGAGCCACCGCGCCCGCCGGCGGCCGCACGCTGGAGCTCGGCGTCTGTCCGTCCTGGGCCACGGCCGGTAGCGGGCCGAAACTCAACAGCAACGCGACAGCGAGCAACGGTAATGCGACGTGTATCGGGCGGGCAGCGCTGCGCATGCGGGAATGCCCTTGCATCGTCCGAGCCCCCTAGCCGGATTGGCCAGGGTAGGCCTTGCCCCAGCCCCACGCGCCCGAACCGAAACCGCGCGCGACCACCCGCTCGCGATAGATTGCCGAGACCACGTCGCCGTCCCCGGCCAGCAATGCTTTCGTCGCGCACATCTCGGCGCACAACGGCAGCTTACCCTCGGCCAGGCGGTTGCGTCCGTACTTCTTCAACTGCAGCTCCGCGTCCTTCTCGGGCCCGCCCGCGCAGAACGTGCACTTGTCCATCTTGCCACGCGTGCCGAAGTTGGAGGCCTGCGGGTACTGTGGAGCTCCGAACGGACAGGCGTAGAAGCAATAGCCGCAGCCGATGCACAGATCCTTGTTGTGCAACACGATGCCTTCTTCGGTCTGGGAGAAACAGTCGACGGGGCACACCGCCGCGCACGGGGCGTCCGAGCAGTGCATACACGCGACCGAAATTGAGCGCTCGCCCGGCTTGCCGTCGTTGATCGTCACGACGCGGCGCCGGTTGATCCCCCAGGGTACCTCATGCTCATTCTTGCAGGCGGTGACGCAGGCATTGCACTCGATGCAGCGCTCGGCGTCGCACAGGAACTTCATGCGTGCCATGCTCAAGCCCTCCAGATCTTGCAGAGCGTCGTCTTCGTCTCCTGCATCTGAGTGACGATGTCGTAGCCGTAGGTGGTTACGGTGTTGGCGGACTCCCCGAGTACGATCGGATCGGTACCAGCAGGATACTTGCTGCGCAGGTCCTTGCCCTGGTAATGGCCGCCGAAGTGGAACGGCATGAAGGCAACCCCCTTGCCGACGCGCTCCGTCACCATGGCCATCACCTTGACCTTGGCGCGATCCGGACCTTCCACCCAGACCTGCTCGCCGTCCTTGATGCCA
>JBPYEF010000251.1:0-2763 GCA_051985875.1 Hyphomicrobiaceae bacterium | reverse complement strand
GCAGACAACGTTGCGAACGGCACAGCGACCGCCGACCGCGGCATCGCCGCAAGCGAGCTCGAAGCCGCCGTCGACAGGGCGTCCGGTGCCCTCTTTGCACAGCAACAACCCGACGGGCACTTTGTATTCGAGCTCGAAGCGGACGCCACCATACCCGCCGAATATGTGCTGCTGACGCATTGGCGTGGCGAGCCTGCCAACGCCGAGCTCGAGCGCAAGATCGCCAACTATCTGCGCCGCATACAGGGCGCGCACGGAGGCTGGCCCCTGTTCCACGGCGGTCGCCTCAACATCTCGGCGAGCGTGAAGGCGTATTTCGCGCTGAAGATGGTCGGCGACGATCCCGAGGCCGACCACATGGCGCGTGCTCGGCAGGCGATCCTCGCCCATGGGGGAGCGGCCGAATGCAACGTCTTCACGCGCACACTGCTGGCGCTCTACGGCATAATTCCCTGGCGTGGAGTTCCGGTCATGCCGGTCGAGATCATGCTGCTGCCGCGCTGGTTCCCGTTCCATATAGCCAAGATCTCCTATTGGGCGCGCACGGTTCTGGTGCCCCTCACCGTGCTCAACGCGTTGCGGCCGCGTGGCAAGAATCCCCGTGGCATCGGCGTGCCGGAACTGTTCATCACGCCGCCGGCTGAGATCGGACGCTGGCCGAAGGGCCCCCACCAGCGTTTCCCCTGGAGCCAGCTGTTTGCCGCCATCGATCGCATCCTGCGTCGGCTCGAGCCGCACTTCCCCGCCGCTCCAAGACAGCGCGCGATTGCACGCGCGGCACGGTTCACCGTTGAGCGGCTGAACGGCAACGATGGGATCGGAGCAATCTTTCCCGCCATGGCCAACGCGGTGATGATGTTCGATGCGCTCGGCTATCCGCCGGATCATCCCGACCTCGTGACGGCGCGGGCAGCGATCGATCGGCTGCTGGTGGTGCGGCCGGACGAGGCCTACTGCCAACCCTGCCTGTCGCCGGTGTGGGACACCGCGCTGATGAGCCACGTGCTGCTGGAGATCGGCAGCGAACCGGCAACCGCCCGCGCGCGGCGCGCACTGGCGTGGCTGAAGCCGCGCCAGGTGCTCGATCGGGTCGGCGACTGGGCGATGACGCGCCCCAACGTGCGGCCCGGCGGCTGGGCATTTCAGTACGCAAATCCAAGCTATCCCGACCTCGACGACACGGCCGTAGTGGTGATGGCTATGGATCGGGCGGCGCCGAGCGTGGCCGCCGATACAGACTTTCGCGAGTCGATGGCGCGCGGGCGCGAATGGGTGGCAGGACTGCAGAGCGGCAATGGTGGTTTTGCCGCATTCGACGCCGACAACAACTACGAGTACCTCAACCACATCCCCTTCTCCGATCACGGCGCCCTGCTCGACCCGCCAACCGCCGACGTGACCGCGCGCTGCGTGTCAATGCTCGCCCAGCTCGGAGAGACGGCGGCGAGCAGCGAAACGCTCGCGCGTGCGCTGGCCTTCCTGCGACGCACGCAGGAACGCGACGGCAGCTGGTATGGCCGTTGGGGCATGAACTATGTCTACGGCACCTGGTCGGCGCTGTGCGCTCTCAATGCGGCGCGCGTCGATCCGCAGGCGCCGGAGGTGCGCCGAGCCGTCGCCTGGCTGGCCGCCATCCAGAACCTGGATGGCGGCTGGGGGGAGGACGGCGAGAGCTATAAGGTCGGCTATCGCGGCTATGAGCCGGCGCCGAGCACCGCCTCGCAGACCGCCTGGGCATTGCTCGGCCTGATGGCCGCCGGCGAGCGCGATCATCCTGCCGTCGCCCGGGGCATCCGCTACCTGCTCAACACCCAGGCCAGCGACGGGCTATGGGAGGAGCGCCGCTTCACGGCCACCGGGTTCCCGCGCGTATTCTACCTGCGCTATCATGGCTATCCGAAGCTGTTTCCGCTCTGGGCGCTTGCCCGCTTTCGCAATTTGCGCCGCGCCAACACCATGAGCGTTCTGGTGGGCATGTGAGCCGCGAGCGCGCGCCGTCGACGTTTCTGTTGGTGGTTTCGGGACTGCTCGTCGAGGCGCGCATTGCCAGCGGCAGCGGCGTACGCGGCGTCGTTGGAGGGGGTAATGCGGCACGCCTGGTCGGCGAGATCGAGCGTGCCATCAGCGATGGCGCCGGAGCGCTGCTGAGCTTTGGCATCACCGGCGGGCTGGAGCCCGGACTCGCATCCGGCACGATCCTCGTCCCGGACCTGGTGATCGCCGGCGGGGCGCGCTTTCCGACCGACGCGGCGTGGAGCCGGCAGCTCAGGGCGCTACTTCCCGACAGCCTGGTTCGGCCCATTGTCGGCACGGACCGCCCCATCGTTGCCGTGCCCGAAAAGGCCCGCCTGCGCGCCGAGACGGGGGCGGCCGCGGCCGACATGGAATCGCACCATGCCGCGCGGGCGGCAGCACGCACGGGCTTGCCGCTCGCTGCCGTGCGCGTGATCGCCGACCCCGCGCACAGGGCCGTACCCGCAGCGGCGGTTGCCGCCATGGGCGAGGACGGTCGACCCGACCTGCGCGCGCTGGTCGCTGCGCTGGCCCGTCACCCCCGAGACATCGGCCCGCTGCTGCGCATTGCCGCCGATGCACGGCGTGCAATCGGCGCGCTGGCGCGGTGCAGGCAATCCCTCGGCGCGTCGCTCGCGCCGCTCCAGGACGAGATACGCCGATGGCCCGCGCCCGGCACGTTCGGCGGCGAATGATCGCTGCCTTGCCGCGCTACGACCCCGACGACATGCGATGCGAGACCTTATAAAG
>JBPYEF010000250.1:0-4485 GCA_051985875.1 Hyphomicrobiaceae bacterium | reverse complement strand
TGCACCGATGACGCTGAGCCGCACCAGCGATTGGCCGATGCCATCCTGGATGCGGTGCAGGTCGCCCATATCGAGGCCCGTCGATAGGCCCGTCAGCAGCGCGCGCAGGGCACGGCCCATGTGATCGAGCGTGCGCGCGGCGGCATCGGCAGCTTGCCCATGCGCACGCGACGGCAGCAGGACGAACGAGACAAGAAAACCCGTGAGCGCCCCGACGGCAACTTCAAACACGCGATCGATGGCCGACGCCAGCGGCGTCGCGTGCGTAAACGTTGGGACCAACAGCACGATGATTGCGGTAATCGGCGCAACGCTCAGTCGCGGATTGATGGCGGCCAGCAGCGCCAGCGGCGCGACTGCGGCCGCAAGGCAGGCCAGCAGCGCAACCTCGTGCTCATGCGGCACGAGAACGGCGAGCGCACCGCCGTAAACCGCACCACCGATGGTACCGAGCAGATAGTCGATCGTCGCGCGGAGCGACCGTCCGAGGCTGACCTGTGTCACGACCACCGCCGTGAGCACGGCCCACAGCGGCAGGCGCAGCCCAGTATATTGCGCGAGCGCGAAGGAGAGCATCGCCGCAACGGTCATTCGCAGCGCGAGTCCGAGTTGCACGCGGCGACGGTTGAGCCCAGCGCGCATGGCGCGCCACACACTCGCAATGCGGCTCACCGGCGCTTTTCCCGCACTGCTGGCCCAGGTGTCGGCCAATCGCCGGCCGGCTGTGTTCGACCGCGCTCATGACGGCGTGACGGCTGCAAGCGGCAGGTTGCGGTGCGCGCGGAGAGCCGCGTCCCGCGCGGACAGCGCGGCGGCGATGCCCCAGCCGGTGGCGCGCACTGGCGGTATCCCGATAAGCCGGCCACGACCTGACCCTGATTGCGCTCGATTCTTTGCGCGTCGTCATCAACTATGAGCTGGCGCAGGCGGCGCCATCGTGGCCGGGCGGAAACGGCACGCCTCCCGCACGACCACGAGAGGGTGGCTTGCTCGACACAAAGCGCGCGAACGCGGTTCGTCACGTTCGGGACCTCCTTGCCACTGGTAGGTGGGATGCGGCGCTGAAGGCTTGAAAGGTAAGGGTCTGACACGGCGCGGCAAGCCCGAAAAGCAACCGGGGGCGAACTGGCAACCGCACAGTCTGACAAAGCGTGGCGTGCGACGCCTCGGGCGCTGCCGGATAGCGATTGCGAAAACCCCGCAATTGGCCACACTACGCGCGCGGCGGTAGGACGGGGGCCGCGGGCCGAGGGAACAGGTGATGCAGCTGCTGTTCGAGCGCTCAGAGTACGTAGCGCGCATTGGCCGCGCCAAACGCGAGATGGAGAGGCGCGGCATCGATCTGCTTCTGGTCGCTTCCCCCGCCAACCAATTCTGGCTCACCGGCTACGACGGCTGGTCGTTCTACACCCCGCAGATGGTCGTCGTCAGCCTGGCCGCCGATGAGCCGGTGTGGATCGGGCGCAAGATGGACGCCGCGGGTGCCAAGTTCACGGCCTTCCTCAGCGCCGCAAACGTCGTGCCTTACCCCGACGACTATGTCGCCTCGCGGGAACGCCATCCCATGCAATTCGTCGCCCAGGAGATCATCCGGCGCCAATGGGACAAGGGCACGATTGGGGTCGAGAGCGACGACTACTACTACACCGCGCGGTGGGACGCTCTGCTGCGGCAAGGCCTGCCGAATGCGCGCTTTGTCGATGCATTTCTGCTCGTGAACTGGTGTCGAATGAGGAAGTCGCCACGCGAGATCGCATTCATGCACCAAGCCGGTCGCATCGCGGCCGCCGCGCAGCGGGCGGCATTCGAGAAGGCTGCGCCCGGCGTCCGCCAGTGCGACGTCATGGCAGAGGTCTATCGTGCCACTACCGCCGGGCTGCCGGAGTTCGGCGGCACGTTTCCGTGCAAGCCACCGAATGCCATGGTCGGCGAGCTCTGCTCGGCGCCGCATTTGTCTTGGACGGACGCGCCACTGCTTGCCGGCGACATTTTCTACATCGAATTGGGTGGCGTCCGGCATCGCTACCACGCGCCGCTGTCACGTTGTGTCTACCTAGGAAAGCCGAGCGGGCGCATGGAACACACGGCGAAGGTGATCGCCGAGGGCCTCCATGCCGTCTTGGAAAAGGTCATGCCGGGCGTCGCATGCCAGGAGCTTGCGGAGTGCTGGAGGGCGACGACGGCGAAATACGGTATCGAAAAGGACAGCCGCATCGGATATCCAGTCGGAATCGGCTATCCGCCCACCTGGGGCGAGCTCACCGCCAGCATACGCAGCGGCGATCAGACGGTGCTGGAAGAAGGAATGACTTTTCACTGCATTCCCGCGATCTGGCTCGAAGCCTACGGGATCGTCATTTCGGAAAGCTTCGTTGTCACGCGCAAAGGCGCGGAATGTTTCGCTGACTATCCGCGTACCCTATTCGCGAAGCAATGAGCCGCTGAGCGTACCTCCACGGCCAACGCGCTAGGGCTCGAGGCACCGGCAACCGCAACCGTGTTGCGGCCCATTCCCTGCGCTGCAATTACCCGCGAAGACGACCTATCAGAGCGCCCGACCGCGCAGCCAGCAGAGAGCAACAGCGCCGTGCATCGTGGCATCGCCCGCCGCCAGACCGCTCGTGCCATAAGAAAACTCAGGACACACAAGCAGTTGCATGCTTATCCACAGCGAAACGCTCCCCTGCTGCAAATTTGCCGCTCGGCAAGCCTAGTAAAAGCGCGAGCCGGGGCTTGCACTGCCCCCTGTGCGCCCGGCCCAGAATGGGGGGCGGGTTCTCCGATTGGTGTGCGTTTGTATGTGTGCGTTGCGGAGAACCCGCACACCTCCCGGACATGTGCGGGGGTGCCGTCTATCCGCTCATCATTACCGCGACCGCTTGCGCCAGCGGTATTCGTCATCGATCGTGGGGTTCGCGATCGGCGTGACTGGCAAAGGCTCGCAACAGGCCAGTCTCGCGCTGCAGCTCATCGAGCCGCAGGTTCAAGACATCACGAATGCTGACCATCCCCACAAGGCGGTCTTCCTCCTTAACCGGCAGGTGTCGAATATTGCGCGACATCATCGTCGAAGCCACGAGCGCAATGCTGTCATTCGCAGAGCACGTGACAACGGCTTTCGTCATGAGCGCCGCTACCGGCATTGCGTGCAGGTCTGCCTTGTGAACACACAGGGCATAGGCGATATCCCGCTCGGAGATGACGCCATCGACCGTCTGTCCATCGCTGCTGACGATAGCGGCTCCAATTCGCTTCTCGCGCAGGCGCTCGGAGAGTGCGGCAATCGTTTCTGTTGGTGAGATAGTAATGACGCTTGAACCCTTCACGGCGAGAATGTCTGCTACCTTCACGATATCGCTCCAGCAATTCAAGGCCCCTCCAAGCCCGAACAATAGCGCGGTCACACAACAGGTACCAGGTTACGCTGGCAGGTACCGATCGGTTATGCCCGCCGCGGACGAACGCGCAAACAATCCCACAAAGCTGCACCTGCTGCACGGCCTGCAGGTAACTCTGCGCACTGCGTTGATCCGCCGGCGCGCATGCAATCCGCCGCGAGCGTGCGCTGCCCCGTGCCCTATTCACGAGTCGCCTCGCCGCTAGGCGACTATCCGACGATGGGCTCAGTTCCTGCGCGACCGAGCAAGGCCGGGAATTGCGCGGTGACTTTCTCAGCAAGCAACTTCCGCAGCCGGCCCACGGACGCTGACCACCGGCGATGACCGGCAATGATCTTGCGGACACCAATTCGCGTACGCGCCGGCTGTGGCCGCGTACCACCTCTTTGCGCCGGGACCAGGCCGAGGTCACCGGCGCGATCGGGTGCATGCACGTTTTTGCTACCCACCTGCCGACGCGAGCCTGCTATCGGCCGCTGCCCCCGCCCCTGGAACAACAGGAATGCACGCTGTACAATGCCGAAACGAGGTATGAATAGGCATGTCGTCGCACTCCCGCAGTGGGCGCCAACAGGGCCGAAAGGCGCTTCCACAGATCCCACCTTTGCTGCCACGCGGCGGGATAAGTGCTTTGTGGCGCGTGTACCTTTTCGCCGCTACTCTACTGTTGCCGGCCATGGCTTTCGCTGCATTCCCGCCGCGGCTCGAGCCGGTGCCGGAATACCCTTCGCTGCTCGGATACGTTCTTGTCGCCGCGCCGAAGATGGAAGATCGACGCTTTGCCCACACCGTTATTCTCATCGTCCGGCACGACAAGGACGGTGCGTTCGGCCTGACCATTAATCGTCCTGCGGGTGAGCAAACGCTCGCGGGCCTGCTCGACAGCCCAAGCGAGAAACCCCCGTCGGCGGGAGGCAAACTGCAAATCTTCGCCGGTGGCCCCGTTCAGCCAGACGCCGTGTTCGTCGTGCATACCGGCGAGTATCGCCGTCCCGAGACGATCGTGATCAACGAGCGCTTGGGCGTGACCTCAAGCCTCGAGATACTGCGCGATATTGGGCAAAGGACAGGCCCGCAGAAGAGTATG
>JBPYEF010000249.1:0-8891 GCA_051985875.1 Hyphomicrobiaceae bacterium | reverse complement strand
GATATGGCGGCCGTCATGACGGCCAGGGCGCGCCAGGGCGTTCCCGTCAAAACCATTGCCGTCGTCTACACCCAGTCGCCGCATTCGCTGTTCGTGCTGAAGAGTTCCGGTATCACGAATTTCAAGGGGCTTGAGGGAAAGAAGATCGGCATCACGCCCGGCAACAGCCACAAGTTCTACTTTCCCAAGGTCGCCGAGCGCGCCGGCACCGATCCGAGCAAGATAACATGGGTCAACATGGACGGAGCGGCGATGGCCGCCCAGCTGATCGCCAAGAACCTCGACGCCGCGCCATTTTATTCGATCCACTACTACTATCAGAACAAGGCGGCCAAGGCCGCGGGCGAGGAGATCCGCGTCCTTCCCTTCGTCGAAGTCGGCTTCAAGATCTTTGCCGCGACCATCGTCGCCACCGATAAGACGATTGCCGAAAGGCCGGACCTGACCCGGCGCTTCCTCCGGGCGGTCAAGCGGAGTTTCGAGTTCGCGCGCGACCATCCGGAGGAGACGTGCAAGCTGCACATCGCCAAGGTCCCCGAAGTGGCGCTCGACGACTGCCTCGGCAGCGTACGCGCCACCATGGCCTTCGTGTTCAACGACCACTCCGAGCGCTACGGCTGGGGCAAGGAGAGTCCGGAGCGGCTGGCGTTCACCTGGAAGGCGATCGCCGACGCCCAAGAGCTGAAACCCGATTGGGATTACACGCAGGCAATCGACACGTCCCTGGTCGAGAAATGAGCCGCTCGGCGTGATCGAGATCGAGAACGTCTCGAAGCACTTCGTCTCGCGCGACCGCGATAACGTCCTTGCCCTCGCCGACGTGTCGATTTCCATCGCGCGCAACGAGTTCGTGTGCCTGGTCGGCCCCTCCGGATGCGGCAAGTCGACCCTGCTGCGGCTGGTCGGCGGCCTGCTGCCCGTAAGCCGCGGCCGCGTCACCATCGATGGTGCCCGCGTGCGCTCCCCGCGCGCCGAGACGGGCATCGTCTTTCAATCGCCAACCCTGCTGCCGTGGGCCAGCGTGCTCGACAACGTGCTGTTTCCGCTGAAGATCATGCGGAAGATCGCGCCTGATAGCGCCGCGCGCGCCCGCCAGCTGCTGCGGCTGGTCGGCCTCGAGGGTTTCGAGGCCAAGTACCCGCGCGAGCTTTCCGGCGGTATGCAGATGCGCACCGGCATCTGCCGGGCGCTGGTACACGATCCGGATATCCTGCTGATGGACGAACCCTTCGGCTCGCTCGACGCGCTGACGCGCGAGGAGTTGACGCTCGAACTGATGCGCATCTGGAGCGAGCAGCCGAAGACGGTACTGTTCGTCACGCATTCGATTACGGAATCGGTGATGCTCGCCGACCGTGTGGTCGTGCTTTCGCCGCGCCCGGGGCGGGTTTGCGAAATCGTCCCGGTCGACGTGCCGCGGCCGCGCACCTTCGGCATGGAGGCTCGAGATGAATTCCAGACCGCAGCCAACCGCATCCGCAGCCTCATCTTCGGAGGCGGACGACGGCCCGAGCAGTGAGCGGCGCCCGCTGCCCGCGTGGGCAATCGAGGGCGTGCTGCCGCTGCTGACAATTGCGCTGCTGTTCCTGCTGTGGGAGGGCGCGTGCGCGGCGTTCGCGATCCCCGCCTACATCATCCCCGCACCCTCGGCGATCTGGGCCGAGACCAGCGCCCTGTCCGGCGACGTCGCCTGGCATACGCTGGTGACCGGCAAGACGGTGCTGCTCGGCTTCCTCGCCTGCGTTCTCGTCAGCCTGCCGCTCGCGGTGATCCTCACCTCTTCTCCGATCCTCGCCGCCGCGATTTACCCGCTGTTGGTGCTGACGCAGGCGATCCCCAAGGTGGCACTGGCGCCGATCCTGGTGGTGGTGCTCGGCACCAGCGAACTGCCGCGCGTCGTCGTCACCTTCCTCGTCGCCTTCTTCCCGCTCGTGCTGTCGATCGCCGCCGGCCTGGTCTCCGTGCCGCCGGAGCTGATCGAGCTGGGGCGCGCCTGCAAGGCCAACCGCTGGACCGAGCTGTGGCGCATACGGCTTCCGTTTGCGGTGCCGTTCATCTTCAGCGGGCTCAAGGCTGCAATCGCCCTTGCCGTGGTCGGCGCAGTGGTGGCGGAGTTCGTCAACGCCGATGCCGGCCTCGGCTATCTGATTCAGACGTCGACCGCCTTCTTCAGGGTGCAGCTCGCCTGGGGTGCGCTGCTGATCCTGTCGATCATGGGCATCGTGCTGTTCCAGATGGTCGTGGCGATCGAGCGCATCTTCTTTCCCTGGTCGCCCGGCAGCGACAAGCCTGCCCTCTAAACGGAGGATCCTCCCGTGGCACATGCGCCCCATACCGTCATTCGCAACGGACGCGTCCTCGACATCCGCGGCCACCGCGCCCCGCGCGCCGACATCCTGATTGCCGGCGATACCATCGCCGAGGTCGGCGCCCCGGGGCTAGCGGCCCCAGAGGGCGCGACTCTGCTCGACGCGGGCGCGTTTCTCATCCACCCGGGGCTCGTCAATGCCCACACCCACGGGCACGGCAACCTGAGCAAGGGCATGGGCGACCGCTGGACGCTCGAGCTGCTGCTGACCGCGGCGCCCTGGATCAGCGGCAACCGCACGGCGGAGGACAAGTATCTGACCACCTACATCGGCGCGTTGGAGATGCTGCTGAAGGGCTGCACCGCCTGCTACGACCTCACCGTCGAGTTCCCGCAGCCGTCGCCGGAAGGCCTCGGCGCGGCGGCCAAGGCCTATGCCGATGCAGGCATGCGCGCGGTGGTGGCACCGATGGTTGCGAGCCTCACTGTGTATGAGGCGATTCCCGGGCTGTTCGACACCCTACCGCGCGCCCTGCAGGACGAGGTGGTCAAGCTGCGGCTGGCGCCCTACGAGGCGAGCCTCGCGGTGATGCACCGGACACTAAAGGACTGGCATTTCGACCGCGAAATGGTGCGCCCGGCGGTGGCCCCGACCATCCCGCACCATTGCAACGACGTGTTTTTGCGCGCCTGCGCCGAGCTCGCGCGCGAATTCGGCGTCGGCCTGCATAGCCACATCCAGGAGTCCAAGACCCAAGTCATCGTCGGCCTCAAGACCTACGGCAAAACGCAGACGGCGCACCTTCAGGACCTCGGGCTGCTCGGACCCGACTTCGTCGCCGCGCACGGTGTGTGGCTCGACGATGACGATATCAAGCGGCTAGCCGACCACGGCGCCTCGGTTGCCCACAACCCCGGCAGCAACATGCTGCTCGGCAACGGCATCGCGGCGGTGAAGTCCATGCTCGAGCGCGGGCTGAACGTCGGCATCGGCACCGACGGCGCGGCCTGCTGCGACAACCAGAACATGTACGAATCGATGCGCGTCGCCTCGTACGGCTCCAAGGTGCAAGGGCCGGACACCCGCCGCTGGCTTTCGACCGAGGAGATCCTCGAGGCCGCGACGGCGGGGAGTGCACGCGCCCTCGGGTTCGGCGACCGCATCGGCCGGATTGCCCCCGGCTACAAGGCCGATCTCGTGTTCATCGACCTCAAGCACGTCAATTGGATGCCGCTCAACGACCCGACCAACCAGCTCGTACATACCGAAGACGGATCGGGGGTGCATTCGGTGATGGTGGGGGGCAGGATGGTCGTCGCCGATCGCCGCCCCATCGGCGTCGACCTCGGCGCGCTCGCGCGCCGCGCGGAGGCCGCCGCCGAGCGCTTGGCGCGTACCAATGCCGGCAACAAGCAGCTGTTTGAGCGCCTGCAGGGGCTGGTCAACGCGTACTGCCCGGGGCTGGCGCGGACACCCTATCACATCGACCGCTTCGCCGGCGGCCACCACGCTCATTACCGCTGAGAGCTACCAAGTGCGCCGGCGCGCCCGCGCGGCGCGAAACACGTTTCGTCCTCGCCGGCCCTGCCCGGTTGCTTTATATCTGGGGGCTGCAGGGTAGGCGAGGCAGCGGCATGCCCGGGTTTGTTGGCGCGCAGCACGCATTCCACGATGGCAGCTTCGTGCGCGATTGGGCGCGGCGGTTCGTTCCCACCCCGCCACGGCTGCAGCTGTTCGACCTGATCCTCGCGCAGATCTCCCGCCCCGAGCTACCCTGCCAACATGCGTTAGAGCTCGGCATCGGCCCGGGATACATGGCGCGCCATATCCTCGAGCGCAATGCGCGCCTGACCTATGAGGGGCTCGATTTCTCCGACGCCTTTTTCGCGGTCGCCCGAGAAACGCTCGGCCCTTTGGTCGATCGCGTCACCCTGACCAAGGCGGACCTTCTGGACCAGACCTGGCCGAGCCGGCTCGCCCGCCGGCCCGGCGCGATTGTCTCGACCTGGGCACTCCACGACCTCGGGGCGCAGCAGGCCGTCGCCGACGTCTATGCGCGCTGCTGGGAGACGCTGCCCGCGGGCGGCGTGCTGCTCAACGGCGACTTCATCAAGCCGGACGGTACCGCGTGGGAGTACGAGCCCGGCCGGTTCGAGATTGCGCGCCACATCGCGCTGCTGCAGAGGGCGGGCTTTGCCGAAGTGCGCTGCCTTGCACACTTCGAGCCCAATCGCGATGCGCCGACCGCCGCGCAAAACTATGCGTGCTTCCTCGCCGTGCGCTAGCCCAGGGATTGGCGTTGGCGATCGGCGTTGGGCCGCACGAGGCGCATTGCCTAAAAAGGTGGTGGCAAAGCGCACCCGCCCGATGCCGAGCGGCGAGCACCGCCCGCACCGGGATGCAGCAGCGGGACAGGCGCGCTGACGGGACATGGGGGCTGGGGGCAGGGAACGGACCGCTGCGCAGATGACGGGAGGACGATGATGGCAGGCGCGCCCGGCTACGGTTCGCAGGAACAGGCCATGCAGGCCTATCTCAGCGAAGGCGAGCGCAGGGCGGCCGCGCTCGGCAACCGCGGCCCCATCCGCATCGATCGCCACGGCAGGCTCGCCCCGGAGATTCTCGAGGCCTATTGGCGCTGCGGGTTCTATGTGCTGGAAGGGGTGCTGGCCACAGAGGAGCTCGCCGACATCGCCGCCGACGTCGACGACATTCTCGAGCGGCTTCCCTGCACCAAGGGCTCGCCGGTCGATCGGCACGGGCGTCCGGCGCTGGGGCTCGGATGCAAGGCGCCGACCCTGTTCTGGTCGAAGCCGCTTGGCGATCCATTCGGCGGTACGGCGCTGGCCGGCGGGCGCCATCCCGTGAAGATGTACGAGCCAGCTGCCGCCAGCGGCGCGCCGAGGGAAGTCGTGTACCTGATCCTCGGCACGCTGCAGTTCTCGGAAGCCTGCCTGCGCGTCTATGGTCACCCCGGCCTGCTTGCCGTCGCCGCCGCCATTAACGGCGACGACTTCGTGCCGTTCAACGAGGCGCTGTTCATCAAGGCGCCCGGGCTCGGGGCCTCCGTCGCCTGGCACCAGGACGGGGTCACGCACTGGCGGGCGCCGGACTGGGACGAGGGGACGCACGGCTTCAACTTCATGGGCCAGCTCTACGGCAGCACGGCTGCCAATGGCGTGTGGGTCGTGCCCGGCTCGCACAAGCAAGGCAAGATCGACATCGCGCAACGGGTGGCCGCGGCCGGCAGCGAGCGCTTGCCCGATGCCGTGCCGATCGTTTGCAGGCCGGGCGACGTGGCGATCACCAACCGCCAGACGCTGCACGGCTCGTTTGCCAACACCAGCAAGGATTGGCGCGTGACCGTGAACATGGGTTTCCATCGCCGGCGTTCCGTGCTCGGCGTCGAGGCCGGAGGCGTGCACAACGCCAAGGCGGTGTACGACGCCGAGCGCATTTGCGAGCGGGCGCGCGTCATTGGCTATGCCATCGACGCACGGGCGCAGCGCTTCCCACGCGAGCATCCCTTCATCTACCTGCCGCACGCAGCAACCGGCCGGCGCTACACCTGGGACGCCAAAGCCAAGGCCGACATCGCCGATTACAACCTGCTCGATCTCAGCATCTGAAAACATGCGGCGCGCCCTGCGCCCGCGCGCGCCGAACCGAGTCGCGGCAGGGGCAACGCAGCGGTGGAGCGCAACTGGAACCCGCCATGACCCAAGCCGACGCTCCAACCATCGACGCCGACCGCCTGTGGCACAAGCTTGCCCGCTCGGCCGAGATCGGCTGCTTCCGCGGCACGGGGCTGCGCCGCCTCGCCCTCACGCCCGAGGACCAAAAGATGCGCGATTGCTTCATCGCTTGGGCGCGGGCGGCGGGTTGCGCCGTGGCCGTCGACCCGGTCGGCAATATCTTCGCGCGTCGGCGCGGCAGCGATGACAGCCTGCCCGCCGTGGCCGTCGGCAGCCATCTCGATACCCAGATCTGCGGCGGCCGCTACGACGGTGTCCTCGGGGTGGTGTGTGGCCTCGAGGTGATCCTTGCCCTCAACGATCGGGGAATTGCGACGCGCCGCGGCATCGAGCTCTGTGTTTGGAGCAACGAGGAGGGCGCCCGCTTCGCTCCGCCGCTGATGGGTTCGCTGGCGTTCACCGGCAAGCTGCCGCTTGCAGAAGTGCACGCCGCACAGGACGACGGCGGATGCAGCTTCGGCGATGCGCTCGCAGCCATCGGCTACGCGGGCAGCGCGCCGCTCGGGGGGCGCCCGTTCGACTGCTATTTCGAGCTACACATCGAGCAGGCGCCTTATCTCGACCGCCAGGGCTGCGACGTCGGCATCGTGGTCGGCGGCTACGAGACGCTTGCGCTGATCATCGACATTGCCGGCGAGACCGGCCATTCCGGAGGCACGCCGATGGAGGAGCGGCGCAACGCGCTGGTCGGGGCCGGCTACATCATCGCCGCGGTCAACGACATCGGGCTGGCGTTCGCGGCGGAGCTCGGCCGCACGACAACCCCGCGCATCAGCTGCTTTCCCAACCTCGCGGGCATCATCCCCGAACACGTGCGCCTCCTCGTCGATTTCCGTCATCCCGAGAAGAGCGGTTTTGAGCGCATGCACGCGGCGATACGCGCCTCGGTCGCGGCTGCGGCCGAGAAGGCGCGCGTCACGGCAACCGTGCGCGAGGGCTGGAGCTGGGGCCGCGTGGCGTTTGCACCCGAGATGATCGCCCTGCTCAAGGACACGGCGAGGGCGCTCGGGCTACCCTGTCGCGAGATGCTGAGCCAAGCCGGCCATGACGCCTATGCGCTTGCCGCTGTCACGCCGACGGTGATGATATTCACCCCGTGCCGCGAGGGCATCAGCCACAATACCAACGAGGAGATCGACCCCTCGCGCACCCTCCCCGGCGCCAATCTGCTACTCAACGCGGTGCTGGCCCGCGCCAACCGCTAGCCGGCTGCCGCCGCCTTCCCTTGTGCCCGACCGAAGGAGGAACGCCGATGACCGATCTGACGCTGCTGCCGCTGCATCGCCTGTCGGATATGGTAGCATCGCGCCGCGTCTCGCCGATCGACATCACGCAGGCCTGCCTTGAGCGCATCGCCGCGCTCGATGCGAGGTTGCACGCTTTTATCGCCGTATATGCGGCGGACGCTCGGATGGCGGCGGAGGCGGCGGAAAAGGCCATTCGCTCCGGCCACAGCATCGGGCCGCTGCACGGCTTGCCGATAGCGCTCAAGGATCTCGTGGAGATCAAGGGCCGGGTGGCGACCGGCGGCAGCGCCGTGTGGCGCGAGCGTCGCGCGCCGCACACGGCGACGCTGGCAGACAAGTTGATCCGTGCCGGCATGATCGTCATCGGCAAGACGCACACCGTCGAGTTCGCCTTCGGCGGCTGGGGCACCAACGCGCATATGGGGACGCCCATCAACCCCTGGGACGGCACCGTAGAGCGCACACCTGGCGGCTCGAGCAGCGGCTCGGCCGTCGCGGTTGCCGCGCGCATGGTGCCCTGCGCCATTGGCACCGACACGGGCGGCTCGGTGCGCCTCCCTGCCGCCTGGTGCGGGATCACCGGCCTCAAGACGACCATCGGGCGGATCAGCACCCATGGCGTGCTGCCGCTCAGCCCGACGCTCGACACCCCTGGGCCGCTGACGCGCAGCGTCGAGGACGCCGCCCTGCTGCTCGGCGTCCTGCAGGGCGCCGATCCCCTGGATTGGCGGACGCAGCTGTTGCGCGATGCCGAGCCCGAGGCCTGCCTGCGGCGCGGCGTCGCCGGCCTCAGGCTTGCGCGCATGCCCGCTTCCGAACGTGCCGAGGTTGCGGTTGAGGTGGCCGATGCCTGTGACCGCGCCGTCGACGAGCTCGCGCGCCTCGGGGCGGAGATCGTCGAGCTTGCCTTGCCGCGCTCGCTGCGCGATTACGGTAATGCCTCGGGGCGCATCATGGCCGCCGAGTCGTACGCTTTGCTCGGCGACATCGTCGACAACCCCGAGCTTGCCCTTGACCCCGCGGTGCGGCCGCGCATCCGTGCCGGTGCGCAGATCTCCGCACGCGACTACTTGCAGACACTCGCCGAGCGCGAGCGTCTGAAGGCCGAGTTCGCCGCTGCGACCGCACACATCGACGCGCTGCTCGCGCCGGTGACCACGACGCCGGCCATCCCGCTCGCGGCCGTCGATCAAGCGCGCACGCCGGCGGTGCTGACGCGCTGGGTGAACTTTCTCGACCTCTGCGCGCTCGCCGTGCCGGCCGGGTTCACTGCCGCGGGGCTGCCGATCGGGCTGCAGATCGTCTGCCGCGGCGGCGATGAGGCACTGGCGCTGCGCATCGGTTGGGCCTGGCAGAACGCGACCGACTGGCACGCGCGCATGCCGTCCCTCGGCGGGCGCGGCGACTAGCGGAGCGGCCGCGCATCGAGCAGGCAACGGGTGCCGGGGACCAAGAGCGCGTTGGAGAGGGGTGGCGGGGAAGGCATCCCGCGCGGTGCGGATTGGCCGCACCGTCGCCCGCGGTGCCTCAGCCGGACCGCGCCTTGTCGCCTTCCCCGGCGGTCAGCTCGAGCACCAGGT
>JBPYEF010000248.1:0-16962 GCA_051985875.1 Hyphomicrobiaceae bacterium | reverse complement strand
TCGCACGCGAGACCGATCCCGCCAAGCAGAAGGCCATTGCCGAGGCGGTGCAGATCGAGGCAACGCAGGTGACGACGCACATCAATCTCGGTCAGTGGTACCAGCCTATTGCAACGCGCAAGACAGTGAGCGGCGTGCTGACCGCTCCCGTTCCGGTGTTCTGGAACATATCGGTGAACTGAGCACAACGGCGGCGCCAGTCATGCGAGGAGCGCATACGCACCGGGCCGCGGCGGATAGGCGCTGATGTTCGGCTACGTGCTGCGCAGGCTTGTCGCGACCATCCCGGTGATAGGCATCGTCGCGGTGCTCGTATTCTTGATGTTGCGGCTGACGCCGACCGACCCGGCGGCCATCATCGCCGGGGACAGTGCGAATTCCGAGCAAGTGGCGCAGATCCGCAAGCGGCTCGGCCTCGACCTCCCGATCCAGACCCAGTTCTTCATCTGGGCGAACAAGACGCTGCACGGCGATTTCGGCGAGTCCTTCTTTTTCAAGAAGCAGGTGGCCGATCTGATCGCCGACCGTCTCGAGCCGACACTGTCGCTTGCCGTGCTGACGATCCTCATCGCCGTGCTGATCTCCGTCCCGCTCGGAGTACTCGCCGCCTACCGGCACGGTAGCTGGCTCGACCGCATCGTCATGGGGTTTTCCGTGCTCGGCTTCTCGGTGCCGGTTTTCGTCATCGGCTACGCGCTGATCTACGTGTTCGCCATCGAGCTCGATTGGCTCCCGGTGCAGGGTTATCAGCGCATCGCGCTCGGCGTCGGCGGCTGGTTAGAGCGGCTGATCCTGCCGGCGCTGACGCTTTCGGTCATCTATATAGCGCTGATTGCGCGCATTACCCGTACCAGCGTGCTCGAAGTCATGAACGAGGATTACATTCGCAGCGCGCGCGCCAAGGGCCAGACCGAACGCAAGGTGCTCGTGCATCATGCGCTGGCCAACGCCGCGGTGCCGATCGTCACGGTAATCGGCCTCGGGGTGGCGCTGCTGATCGGCGGCGTGGTGGTGACGGAATCCGTCTACACCATTCCCGGGCTCGGCCGGCTCACGGTCGATGCGGTTCTAGCGCGGGATTACCCGACCATCCAAGCGGTGATCCTGCTGTTCTCACTGAGCTACGTGCTGATCAATCTCATCGTCGACGTCACCTATACCTTCTTCGACCCGAGGATCCGCTATTGAGCATCGAGGCCGTCCCCGCCCGACTCGCCGAAGCGCCAACGGCAACGCGCCGGCCGCGAGCACTAGCGCTGATGCTGCGCAACCCAAGCGTGCTCATCGGCGCGGCAATCGTCGGCCTGCTCGTCATCGTGGGTGTTCTGGCACCGTTGCTGGGAACCGTCGATCCCGCGGAGATCAATCCGGTATTTCGCAACAAGAAGCCCGGCGCCGAGCGCACGATCCGTGCCGAGGACGGCAGCGAGCAGCGCTTTGTGTACCGCTTCGGGACGGACAGCCTCGGCCGCGACGTCTATAGCCGCGTGCTCTATGGTGCGCGCGTGTCGTTGACCATCGGCGTGACCGTCGCCGTCTTGAGCGTGAGCATCGGCCTCTTGATCGGCTTGATCACCGGCTACGTCCGCTGGCTGGATGGCATCATCATGCGCTTCATGGACGGGCTGATGGCGATTCCCGCCATCCTGCTGGCGATGGGTCTGGTCTCGCTGTCGCGGGCCGGGCTCGTTGCCGTGGTCATCGCCATCGTCGTGCCTGAGGTTCCTCGGATCGTGCGCCTGGTACGCTCGATCGTGCTTTCGATCCGCGAGGAGCCCTACGTTGAGGCCGCGATTACGCTCGGCACCCCGACACCGACCCTGCTCCTGCGCCACGTGCTGCCGAACACCATTGCACCGCTGATTGTGCAGGGCACCTTCACATGCGCCTCGGCCATCCTCATCGAAGCCGCCCTGTCCTTCCTCGGCATCGGCATTCCCCCGGAGACGCCGACCTGGGGGAACATCATGGCCGAGGGTCGGTCGCTGTTCCGCATCTACCCGCACAACATCTTCTACCCCGGCATATTCCTTGCCTGCGCCGTGCTCGCCATCAACATGCTCGGCGATGGCCTGCGCGACACCCTTGATCCCCGCTTCGCCAAGAGAGTGTGATGGTCAAGGCGCCCACCGAGCCCGTGCTGGCGATTGACAACCTCTCGGTGCGGCTGCCACGCGGTTCCGACCGCTCGCACGCGGTGGAGAACGTGACCTTTGCGGTCGCTCCCGGAGAAATTCTCTGCGTGGTTGGGGAGTCCGGTTCGGGCAAGTCGGTCACGGCGCAGGCGGTGATGGGCCTGCTGCCGCGTGAGCTGGTCCCCGACGCCGGCGCTATCCACCTCGAGGGGGAGAACGTCCTTTCTGCGACGCGCGCGCGGCTGCGCGATCTGCGCGGCACGCGCATGGCAATGATCTTTCAAGAGCCGATGACCGCGCTGAACCCGGTGATGCGGGTCGGCGGCCAGATCGCAGAGGTGCTCGAGATTCACACCGATCTGTCGCCTCAGGAGCGGCGCCAGCGCGTACTGCAGATCATGCGTCTGGTGCATCTGCCGGATCCCGAGCAGATCATCGACGTCTACCCGCATCAGCTGTCGGGCGGGCAGCGCCAGCGCATCATGATCGCCGCCGCCCTGGTGCTCGATCCGTCGCTGTTGATCGCCGACGAGCCGACCACCGCGCTCGACGTGACGACGCAGGCACAGATCCTGAAGCTCATTCGCGAGCTGCAGCAGCGGCGCGGTACCGGAGTGCTGTTCATCACCCACGACTTCGGGGTGGTGGCCGAGATCGCTCACCGTGTGGTCGTCATGCAGCAGGGCCGTGTCGTCGAGGTCGGTACGCGGGAGGAGATTCTCAGACGGCCGCAGTCGGATTACACGCGCATGCTGATTGCTTCCGTACCGAGCCTGACGCCGCCGCCGCGCACGCCGAAAACCGGCGCGGTGGTGCTCGCCACCGAACAACTCTCCAAGACCTACGGCAGCAGCGGCCTGCTCGGGCGCCGCCGCGTGGTCACGGCGGCCTCGCGCGTCGGAATCACGGTGCGGCTCGGAGAAACGGTAGGCATCGTCGGAGAATCGGGCTCGGGCAAGTCCACCGTCGCGCGCTGCGTGGCGCGCCTGATCGAGCCGACGGCGGGCTCGATTCGCATCGGCGAAATCGATGTTGCGCACCTGCCGGAGCGCCGCCTGCGCTCCCATCGGCGCCACGTCCAGATCGTGTTCCAGGATCCCTATCGCTCCCTCAACCCGCGGCGTACCGTCGGCGCGTCGATCATCGAAGGTCCGGTGAACTTCGGGTTGAGCGCGGCGGAGGCGCTGCAGCGGGCGCGCAGGCTGATGGGGCTGGTGGGCTTGTCCCCCGACGCGCTCGAGCGCTATCCGCACCAGTTTTCCGGCGGCCAGCGGCAGCGCATTGCCATCGCCCGTGCGCTGGCGATGGAGCCGCAGCTGCTGATCGCGGACGAACCCGCTTCCGCGCTCGATGTATCCGTACAGGCGCAGGTCTTGAAGCTGCTCGAGGACGTGCGTCGCCGCTTCGAGCTGGCCATTTTATTCATCACGCACGATCTCCGGGTGGCCGCCCAGGTGTGCGATCGCATCGCCGTCATGCAGCGCGGCATTGTCGTCGAGCAAGGGCCGACCGCGGAGGTATTCGCCGCACCCCAGAACGCCTACACGCGTGCCCTGTTCGAGGCGGCACCGGGGCGCGACGCCTTGCTCGGCGCCGCGTCCGTGGCCAGGGGAGCGGACAGGGGATAAGTGACGCTGAGAGGAGGCTTTGACGATGAACCTCGCCGAATACGCCGCCTTTGACGCGCTTGGCCTCGCCGAGCTCGTTGCCAAGAGACAGGTCAGTCCCAAGGAGCTGGCGAACACCGCGCTCGCCGCCAAGGAGAAGGTCGACGCCAGGGTGAACGCGGTGGTCGAGACCTATCCCGACCGCATTGCGGGACTAGAGGAAGCTTCGCTCGGATCCGGTCCATTCCGCGGCGTACCCTTCCTGATCAAGGACGTGTTCGGCCACGAGCAGGGACGCAAGATAGAATTCGGCTCGCGCCTATGCCGGGGCATGACGGTGGAGACCTCGACTTACTTCCTCGAGCTGCTCAAGCGGTCGGGCGTCAACATTCTCGGCCGCTCGGCGGCCCCTGAATACTCGATGTCGGCGACGACCGAGAGTGTCATGTTCGGCAACACGTCCAACCCCTGGAAGCACGGCTATTCGGCGGGCGGCTCTTCGGGCGGAGCACAGGCCGCGGTCTCGACGGGGATCGTACCCCTAGCGCACGGCTCCGACATCGGCGGGTCCATTCGCATTCCCGCGAGCTGGTGCGGCGGCGTCGGCCTGAAGCCTTCGCGCATGCGCGTCTCCTCGGGCCCGGTGGTGGACGAGGGCGGTTGGGGCTATTCGATGAACCTCGTGCAGGCCAAGAGCGTGCGCGACGTCGCGGCCATGCTCGACTGCGTTTCCGTGCCGCAGCCGGGCGATCCCTTTGTCATCCCCAAACCCGATGAACCCTACGCCTCGCTCGCCAAAAAGGCGCCGCGTGGCCTCAGGATTGGCATCGTGCTCGACGAGCTCGTCGGCGTAAGGGTCGACCCGGAGGTCAGGGACGCGGTCGAAGCGACGGCCAAGGTGCTGGCGTCCTTGGGACACTCGGTCGAGATGGCCAAGGTCGACATGGGCGGGCGCGATACCATGGTCGCCACGACCGACCTGTTTTTCTTCGGCTTCGACCACCGCCTGGACGGCTACGCCAAGCGCAGCGGCCAAACGCCCGGCCCCGATACTCTCGAGCCCGTGATCTATGCCGTCTACAGAGCCGCCAAGGACATCACACCGGCGCGCTTCATCGCCGCCAACGCCGCGACCAACCTGGCAAGGCGCAAGCTCGGCGCCTTCTACAGCGCGTACGATATCTGGCTGTCGCCGACGACCGCGCGGGTCGCCGAGCCGTGGGGACACTTTCATCTCTCGAAACAGGGCGTCGACTGGAATAGCCTGATCGACGAGCTGTTCAGGATCCCGTGCCAGTATACGATACCGCACAACATCATGGGCACGCCCGCCATGTCGCTGCCCTTGGCGATGCACTCAAACGGGGTGCCGATCGGGGTGCAAATCGCCGCCAAGCCGGCCGCCGACCACCTCGTGCTGCAGCTTGCAACCGCCCTGGAAGAGGCCATGCCCTGGCGCGGACGCGTGCCGACACTGCACGTCTCGAGGCTGTAGCGGTTCCGTGCGCTCCCGACAAACGCAAGGGCGGGCGATCACGCCGAGCCCCTCTCCAATACGGATGAATGGGATGACCGACTGGCGGCGATCAGATCGAAGTCGCCGCGCAGGACGACGTCAAGCTTCCCCGAGCGCCAGCTGCCGTGCATGTCCCGCACAAGCGGCGAGGCTCCGCGGCGATAACGACGCACGACCCGGTGCGGCTGGGGCGCCAGGCCGATGCGCTCGAGCAGGGCGGCACGCAGCTTTTCCGGCGGCGTCTCACCGAGCGGAGCGACCGCAAGCCGCACGCGGGCCGCAAGCCGGCCCGCGTGCTGCTCGTCCTCCGTCTCCAGCACGTGCAGCCCCACCTCCTGCTGCAGCAACCGGTGCGCCCCAAAGCCGCTGATCAGCAGCAGCGGCATACGCCGCGGATCGGTCAGGGCGAGCTCCTGAAGCTGCATGTGCCGTTTGCCCGCCCAGGCGCGGTACATGGAAACCAGCTGCAGGCACCACTGGCGCTTGCCTTGCGCGTCCCCCTTTTCGAACGCCGGCTCGACCTCGAGCACCACCTCGATGGGAGCGACCTCCATGACGTCACGAATGCCCTGTCCGACGAGGTAGAGCTGCAGCGCGATGCGGCCGGCGAGCGAGCGCGAGTACTTTCCCGTGCGATCGATACCCTTGCCCAATCTGGCGCGCAGCGACGCAGCGGTGGTCATCGCCACCTTCACGCGGTCCATCAGGGCGAGCCGCGCCAGCGTCTCGTAGCGATCCGGTCGAGACCAAAAGACGGGAGCCAGCATGGCTTGCGAGAGCTCGGCCTTGAGGTCTTCCCAGGGCTCGGAGGCAAGCACCCCCTCGAGCGCGGCAAACTCGCGTTCCAGGACCTGCGCCTCGGTGGGAGAAGCCGACGGCGCGAGAATGATATCCGAAAGCGGCATCGCCCCGGCCCGCGCCTCGGACGCGGTCGCGCCCGAAGGGCCTTCGCTGTTGGGATCGACAAACTCCGCCTGAATGGAGCGGCCGTCGCTGCGCACGAAAACGAACTGATCGCCCTCGGGAAAGCGCTGCTCGACGATGGTGGCGGCGAGCGGGGCAATCACGTACTGGTCGATGGCGCGCTTCAACGGTCGTGCGCCCATGTCCGGCGAGAAGCCCTTTTCCAACAGAAAATCTTCGGCCGATACCTCCCATTCTACCGCCCATTCACGGTACTTGATGCCGCGCCGCTGTAGCACGCGATTGAGCTCCTTGCGCAAGATCTCGCGCATCAGCTCGCGCGTCAGCGGACGAAACACGATCACCTTGTCTAAGCGATTTTGGAATTCCGGCCGAAAGGTTTGACCGATTGCCCGCAACACGTCGCCGGTCGACAAGGCGCTAGCAGACGGCGCAAAGCCAAAGCCCGCTTGGTGGCGAACCGGAGCCCCGAGGTTGGTGGTCAGAATGATCATGCAATGGCGGAAGTCGGCAACCTGGCCGGCGGCATCCGTCAGGCGGCCATCATCGAACACCTGCAGGAACAAATCCCAGATTGTGCCGTGTGCCTTCTCGAACTCGTCGAGCAACACGACCGAAAACGGCTGCTTTCTGACGCGCGCAACCAGCGAGTCACCCTCATCGCCGCCGCCAAGAATGCGCGCCCCGGCGTCGGGGGTCTGGTACTCGCTCATGTCGAGCCGCACCATGCGGTCGGGAGAGCCGAACAGGTATTCGGCGACGCTCTTGGCAAGTTCGGTCTTCCCGGTCCCGGTTGAACCCGCAAACAAGAAGACGCCGATCGGCTTGCCGGGATCGTTGAGCCCAGCCTTGAGCATGGCGATGCGGTCGACGACCGCCGCCACGGCTTCGTCCTGACCGATCACGCGCTCGGCGAAGTAGGCGCGCAACGCGGCCAGCTCAACACGCTCCTGGCTGTCGAGGACGGCGATCGGCAGGCCTGTCACCTGGGCCAGCGTGACAATCACCTCATGCGCCGTCACGACCTTGCCACCAGCCTTCAGCACGCGCGCCGCGGTGGCCTTGATAAGCTCGAGCACCGGCCCCGGGAAGTTTGCGGCGCTGAGATGCTGGCGCGCGGAGTTGAGCGCGATCTCCACGCAGTCGCCGGCAATTTCCAGGTCGAGCTCCGCCGCCAGCGTGGCGATCAGGGATTGAGCCAGCGTCGCCGCCTCCTGCGGGGAGTGGGGATCGAGCCTGATCAGCTCGAAGGTGCTGCGCACAATTGGATGCGTCCGCAGCAGGCGTGCCGTGCCCGCCGGGGTCGCCTCGGTCCACACCAGAAGGCGCCCGGCCGCCAGCGCCGGCAGCAGCTGGTCGAGGATGCTCGCTGCCTGACCCTGGTGCGTCCCGCTGCGGGCCATCTGCAGCAGGTCGGGGATGTACCAGATGAGTTTCTTGGTGACCGCGAGCTCCTCAATCGTGCGCTGGATACGCCCCTCGAGCTGCCCGAACCACTGCTGTCCGGCCATTAGATCGGCACCGCTCGCCTCGAACACGCTCCAGCCTCTGCCGGCCAGGCGCCGAGCGAGCAAGCGCAGGAACGCGCTTTTGCCGACGCGCTGCTCGCCGCTGACGAGCAACGGTCGGGCGGGCATGGTTAGGGAGACAGCTTCCGCCGCGGCGAGCGCTTCGCGCCAGGCGCCGGGCTCGAGCAGAATATCGGCGCGCTCCGCATCGGCCCAGAAACGCCCAAAGGAGATGAGAAAGGAGCGGTCGACACGGGCGAGTTGCTCGCTGTCGAGCTGGCGGATCAGTTGCGCGGAGAAGGGATGGTCGACGTGCCGCAGGAAGGCTCGGATAGTGGCCGCCGGCGAGGCGTATGCGGCATGCAGGAAGGAGCCAAGCGCTGGCGTGTCACCGAGCCGTTGGCGCTCGGCAAAGTAGTCGCGAAACAGGAGCGGGATCACGCGGTTCTCAGCCCACCAATCCTTGGCGCCGACCACGGACGCGCCGACCGGAGGTCGCGCTGCGAGCTGAGCAAAGTAGCCGAGCGCAAAGTGCATTGGCCAGGGGTAGAGCTTGCCAAACTCCGCCTGCACCGCGTCGACCCTGGTATGGCCGTCGCCGCGCTTGCCCAGCGCCGATAGCGCAGCGCAGGCGAGCGCCCAATTGGTGCCGAGGGCGTACTGCATGACGCTGTCGAGCGGCACCGTGGCATCTGTGAGCAGCGCCACCGCCTCGCGAAAGGCGCTGTTGTCCTCGAGCTCGCGAGGGTGCGCGAGATTCGACGCGCCCTGGGAATAGGCGCCCTCGAGGCGGTATAGCCGTGTGGTCAGCGGCTCGAGCTCTGTGCTCGGCGCCGGTTGCGGCGCGTTCGGCTTGGCGCCCGGCGCATCCGGCTGCCGCCAGCGCCTCCCGAGCACCACCAGAATGCCGACGCCGATGCCGACCAGGGTGACGAACAGGCCTTCCAAACTCCTACCCCCTCACCGCGTGGGTAGAGGCGCTAGGTCGAACACACAATGCTTTCTCGCTGTCGCCACCGGCAGCGGACTGCGGCAGCGCAAGCGCGTCCGGCGAGGCGCCGGCCCAAGGTGGGGGCCCAACTATTGCTTCAAGCACTGGTGCAAGTCCTGGCGCAAGTACTGGCGCAAGTACTGGTGCAAGTACTGGCCCAAGCGCTGTGTGTCGTGGCGCGCGCAATGCCCCGCAACGCAAGCTCAGGCCGCCTCCGCCAGCCCCGCGAATGCCGCAACCCCCGGTTGGCGTTCGATCGCCGTCAGCGCGTCGAAGATGCGGCGCGCCGGCAGCCGCGGGTTTCCGACCGCAAAGCAACTTTCGAATTTCGTCCACAGCTCCTCGTGCGAAAGCGGCAGCTTTGGGGAGCCGCGCTCGTCGGTGACGCGCGCCTCCAGCTGGCCGCCATCGCGCGTTTCGAGGCGCACCAGATCATAGGGGGCGGCTCCCGAACGCGTGGCATCCTCCCGGTCGTCCGGCCGCACCTCGACCCTGGCCAGCAACGCCTGCACGTCCGCGCGGCGCACGAAAGAATCGGTCAGCTCGCCGAGCCCCACGCGGCGCGCGACGATCGCCGCGGCCATGGCGAATTGCATGCTGAACTTCGCCTCCAGCCCCGTCTGCGGACGAGCGTTGCGCAGAATGGTGGCGTTGCGGCGACTGGTCGAGACGGTGATGGTGGCCACCTCGTCCGCAGTCACCTTGTGCGCAGCAAGCAGATCGAGCATGCCGTCGATGGCGCGATGCGTGCAGTAGCAGAGCGGGTATTTCTTGACGCTCAGACCCTGTCTCAGGATCTGCCATTCGCGCCCGATCTTCGCGGGAGAGGTGCGATCGGCACCGCCCTTCGGCGACACCGCGGCAAGAAACCCGAGCGGGTGCTCAAGCGCATCGCCGGACGCTGTGAACCCGGCCTGGGCAAGGCGCGCCGCGATCACCCCGGCGTGCGCCGCGCGTCCCGCGTGATAGGGCTTGGTCATGGTGCCGAAGTTGGCCACCAGGCCTGCGCTGTGTGAGGCGCCGAGGGCAATCGCCATGGTCGCCTTTGCGGCGTCTAGTCCGCGCAGCGCGGCGCACGCGGCCGCCGCACCGATTGGTCCAAAGATGCCCGTCGGATGCCAACCCTTCTGGTGGTGCTGATCAGGTTCCCGCCCCGCGAGCTCGGCCCACACCTCATAACCGGCGACGTAGGCAGCCGCCATCTGCGCGCCGCTGGCACGCGTTGCTTCGCCCTCGGCGAGAATCGCCGGTACCAGCACGGTGCTCGGATGGCCTCGCAAGGCAACATCATCGAAGTCGAGGGCGTGGGCTGCCGTGCCATTGATCCATGCGGCATCCGGCGCCGGCACACGCTGACCCGCCAGGTACAGGCTCGCATCGCCCGCGGGCGGGTTAAGCGCGGCGAGCAGGATCTTCGGCGCCTCCTCGACGCTGCCGGCGATCATGGTCGCAACGGTATCGACCATGCCGGTGTGCACAACGCCCCGCGCTTCGGCGGGGATCGCGGCTATACGCAGATCGGCGGTGAATGCACCAAGCGCGCGCGTCAACGATTCGACCATGGCTCAACTCCTCACTCCGGCGCCAGCACGGCAATGCGCTTCGGCGAGTGTGATCCAGGACCTTGCTCCTGCGCAAGACGCGTGTGACGAGGCCGGTGCCTCGCGGGCCCTAGGCCAAGGGCCCATTCTGCGCGATGCTCGCCCCAAAAGGGGTAGGTGCAACGGCGCGTGGTGAACAGGGGATGCGAAATGGCCGAGATCGACGGTAACCGGCTGCTGGGGGACTTGCGCACCCTCGCCAGCTTTGGCGCCTACAAGAGCGGCGTGCATCGCCCAACGCTGTCCGAAGCCGACATCGCTGCGCGCCACTGGTTTGTAGAGCGCCTGCGCGATGCCGGGCTGGATGCCCACATCGACGGCATCGGCAACGTCCTCGGTCGAAGCCGGGCAGGCGGCCGCACGCTGCTCGCCGGCTCGCATTTGGAGAGCCAGAACCATGCCGGCTGGCTCGATGGAGCGCTCGGATGCGTATACGCGCTAGAGGCCGCCCGGGCACTCGCCGCGGATCCCGCGACCCGACATCTCGGCGTCGATGTCGTCGCCTTCTGCGACGAGGAAGGCCACTTTGGCAGCTTCCTTGGCAGCCGGGCGTTCGTCGGGGCGCTCGATGCCGAGGAAATAGCCGCGGCTGTCGACCAGATCAGGGGGTTGACCCTCACCGAGGCGTTAGCGGCGGCGGGTTTCGCCGGGCGCCCGCTGCATCGCATCGATGCAGCGCGCTATGCCGGCTTTTTCGAGGCGCATATCGAACAGGGTGACACGCTCGAAAGTGGTGGCCTTAGGATCGGCATCGTCACCGCCATCGTCGCCATCTGGCAGTACCGCTTCACGGTCACTGGCGAACAGAACCACGCCGGCACCACCTCCATGGCCCGTCGGCGCGACGCCGGGCGCGAGCTGGTGAGGTTTCTCGCCGCGCTCGATCGGCGATTCGGCGAAATCGGCGGCCCGCGCAGTGTGTGGACGATCGGAAACATCCACTTCGACCCCGGCGCAAAGAGCATCATCCCTGGCATGGCCGAGGCGCTGTTTCAGCTGCGGGATGCGGATCCCGCAGTGCTCAACCGCCTGCATGCCGAAATCGGCACGCTCGCCGCACAGGCCAATGCTGGCGGACGCTGCAGGCTCGAGGTCGAGCGGCTGAGCGCCAGCACGCCCGCCGCCATGGACGAAGCCCTCCAGGGGGCGCTGCAGACCGCGGCCGAGCGACGCGCACCCGGACGATCGCTGCGCATGCCATCGGGTGCCGGCCATGACGCGCAATGGCTTGCGCGCAAGCTGCCGACGGCGATGCTGTTCGTGCCATCGATCGGCGGCATCAGTCACCACTGGACGGAGAACACAGGCGATGCCGACATCGTTCTCGGCGCGCAGGTGTTCACCGACGCTGTGCGCGCGGTGCTATCGGGCTGAGTGCCACGGGCCGCGCAACCGTCACCGTTTCTCCTCCTCGCCATCGCGCTCGCGCGGTGCTGGGCAGGGCTGCGCTTCGATCTCGCACCGGGTCAGCGTCTGCCCGAGTGTCGTCACCCCGCCTTCCTTGATCGAAGAGCGCGAGCACGTGTAGGTGATGTGCCGCGCATTGGAGAGGTCCATGAATTTTTCGCCGAGGTGGAAGCGTACCGCGCCCGCCCAAGCATCGTTGGCCGATTTCTTGGCCCCATCCACGGTCAAGTGCTGGTCGCCGACCACACGGCGGATTTCGCGGCAATCGCTCTCCTCCTCCGCGCGACGCAGATAACTGTAGACGCGCGCGGCACGGTGCGGCGCATACCGGGCCATCCGGTGGACGCGAATGCAGTGTCCGTCCCGGTGACAGTAGAAGCGCGCATAGCGGAGCGAACCGTCGCTCGTCATGCCGACCGCCCGCGTGACGAATTCACCATCCCGGGCGAGGGCCACATGCGGCAGCAACGTCGCCACTGCGACAAAAAGCACATGCGCAGACTTCATCGGTGCGACCCCCTTGGCTGCAGCACCCGCTGGTCTCGTCCGCGTTGTATACGAGACCGCGTGCACCTCAATCGCCGCACTTCCCCTATCCACAGAAGACCTTTCCGAGAGGGCAGCGCACAACGGCCTTGCGTGCCGTGGAGCTCGCTCCAGTCTGCTGCGGCGGGGCGAACCTTGCCTCGCCTGCGCGTGCCGGTTGCGCGCTCGGCGGCGCGGCCGCTCAACAAATCAGCCCGCTCCGATGCTCATACGCTGCATGCAGCGCCCGCCTTTGCCAGCGCCAGGAGAGATCGCCATCTCGCCCCTGCCGCAGTGCCGAGGCGCTGTGTGCGGACCGGTGACTTGCGCGGCACAAACGTCACGTCTTCTTCAGCCAGCGCCCCTCCGCGGATTGCTGCCAATACGTCGCGGCGCAGCCCGCCGCAATGGCGCTTCGCCACTGCTCGCGTGCCTTGGCGACGGCGGCGGCGTCCGCCCCATCGAACAGGTAAACGACGCGCGCGTAGGATTGCATGACGCCGGTCTCAGCGCCGTCGACCAGGAACAGCACCCGTGACGCGTTCGGATTTTCGTCGTGTGCCGTCAGATATACGGGCTGCTGAGCCGCGTTCCCCTCCCGCTTGGTGCCGTGCGGCAGAAAACTGTCGTCGCGGTAGGTCCACAGCAGCGTGTCGAGCGCCTCAACGCGCTCCTCCGATCCCGCCTGCACGACCGCCCGCCAGCCGCGCTCGAGCGTCTTCTCGATCAGCGAGGGCAACACGCGCTCGAGCGGCTGGCGCTCGAGATGGTAGAAGAGAACCTCGGTGGCATCTCCCCGCTCCGAAGTAGGCGACTTTTCAGGCTGCGACATTGACCGCCCCCCGGGTTCGTGCAGCGGTCTGCGCCAGGAACGTCGTCGCAGGCTTCCGCCGGGCCGATAGACGTACGCGCGCTGCACGAGCATCTCCTGCCGCGTAGCGCGGTTTTCTGCAAATCGCAACTCCGGGTTCGCTGCGCTTGCAGCGCCGCAATGGACGGTGACGGCTCGCCATTTGCTCAGTGTTGGGGTCGAGAGCGAAATCGCCCGCCGGCTCTGTCTGCGGCGTCGCCGTGTGGCGCATGCACCGCCACACCTACGCACCAGCTGTGATTCGGCGTCTGACACGGGCGGCGCGATCGATGCTGCCCAACCCGCCATCAACGCGCATAGGGGTTCTCGCCCTTGCGCAACTTCAGGCGAATGGGAACCCCCGGTAGCCGAAATGCCTCGCGCAGACCATTGCTCAGATAACGCAGGTAGGCCTGCGGCAAGGCTTCTGGCCGCGAGCAGAAGGCGATGAAGGTTGGCGGCCGTGCCGACGGTTGGGTCATGAAGCGGATACGCACCCGCCGGCCGTGGGCTGCCGGTGGCGCATGTCGCTCCAGAGCTTCGGCGAGCCAGCGATTGAGCTCGGGAGTGGGCACCCGCCGGTTCCAAACGTCGTAGGCACGGAATGCCGCGCCCATCAGGCGGTCGAGCCCTGCGCCTGCGAGCGCCGATAGCGGAACCATCTCGACACCCGGAACCTGCGCCAGCCGCTCGTCCAGGAGGCTGCGCAGTTGCCTAAGTCGCCTCTGCTTGTCGGCAACGAGATCCCATTTGTTGATGCCGATGACGAGCGCGCGCCCTTCCTCGACGATCTGCGAAGCGATGGAGAGGTCTTGGTGCTCGAGGGCGTGCTCCGCGTCGACCAGCAACACGACGACCTCGGCAAAGCGCATGGCGCGTACGGCATCACCGGCGGCGAGTCGCTCGGCCGGATCGGAGATGCGCGACCTGCGCCGCAACCCCGCCGTGTCAATGAGACGAACGGACCGGCCGTACAGCAGGCAATCGACGGCAATCGCGTCCCGCGTCAGACCCGGCTCCGGACCGGTGAGCATGCGCTGCTGTCCGAGCAGTGCATTGAGTAGTGTGGATTTCCCGGAGTTCGGGCGACCGACAATCGCCACGCGCAGGGGCTGGTACAGCTCCCCTGCGGACGGGCAATCGCACGCCTGATCCCCTGTCGCCGGGTCGGCGTTCGCCGGGCGCACCCGAGGCGAAAGGCCGAGCGCGCCGGCAACGGCCGCCGTCAGGTCGCCCATGCCGTCGCCATGTTCCGCCGACACGGCGATCGGCTCGCCCAAACCGAGTCGAAATGCCTCGAACTGCCCGAGCGCGGCCGCCCGTCCCTCGCACTTGTTAGCGACGAGAATCATCGGCCGGCCTGAGCGACGCACCGAGCGCGCGAGCTGCACGTCCAGCGGCAAAACACCGGCGCGCGCATCCAGGACAAACAGCACGAGGTCGGCCTCGGCAATCGCTGCCTCGGTTTGCGTGCGCATGCGCTCGGCGATCGAGCCGGCGGCCGCGTCCTCCAGTCCAGCGGTATCGATCAGAGTTACTGCCTGCCGGCCAATCACCGCTTCGCCCGTTCGGCGATCGCGGGTGAGACCCGGCACATCCGACACCAGCGCCGCGCGCCGTGCAGTGAGGCGGTTGAAGAGAGTGGATTTGCCGACATTCGGGCGGCCGACAATGGCGATCGTCGGCTGCGCCGCATCCCGGCCGGACGGCGCGTCGGAGCGCCGATCGCCGGCGGGAATCGACCGCGGGCTCATTGGAGTGCGATTAGCTGGGCCTTGTCGGTAAACACGAACATGCGCCCTCCGGCGACGATCGGGGCGATATAGATCGGAACGCCCAGGTCCTGTGTAGTCGCGACCTTGCCGGAAGCCGGCTCGACGCTGACGAGTTGGCCCTTTTCGGACGTCAGCCATAAGTGTTCGCCGGCCAACACCGGACCGGACCATGTCTTGGCGCCGGTAAGCTTGGTCGTCCAGAGGATTTTGCCGCCGGTACGGGTGATGGCCATCAGCTGGCCGCCCGTGTCCACGACAAACACGGTATCTCCGGCCACCCATGGCGTCTGAATGCCCGGCACGGTGAGCGACCACACGCGCTCCCCGTTCTTCTCCACCGTCGCCACCATCCGTCCAGCATGGCCGACCGCGAACACGGTACCGTTGTAGATCGCCGGCCGCGCCGCGTCGCTCATTGCCGCGAGCGAAGAGGCCGTGCGGCTGCGCGACAGGGACTCCGACCACGCGGCCTGGCCGTCCGATACCCGGATCGCCACCAGATCCCCCGAGGAATAGGGGACGACGACGGTACCGCCGTCGACCGCCGGGCTTGCATTGAACAGCAGGGCGGCCGGTGAATTCATGCCACGGAAGGTCCAGAGCTCGGCGCCATCCGAACCGGACAGGCAATAGAGCTGCCCTTCGGTGGTAAGAGCGAACAGCCGTTCGTCGGCAGCCGTCGGCGACGTACGCACCGGCGCATCGACCGCCCGCTGCCACAGCTTGTTGCCGGACTTCGCATCGAAGGCCAACACTTGGGCATATCCGGTTGCCGCGTAGATGCGGCCGTTTTCGGCAGCGAGCCCGCCACCGAAGCCCTCCTGGTCCTTCTCGCTCGCCGGCGTGGTCGACTCGTGCCAGACAGCGCTACCGTCGGCGACATTGAACGCCGACACCTTACCGGCGGCGTCCAGCGTATACACCATGCCATCGTAGACAATGGGGCTCGCTGTGAGCTTTCCGTAGAACGACGACCCCGTCCCCGCATCGGCGCTCCACGCCGTCTTGACACTGGCCGCCAACGCCAGGTGTCCCGGGGAATTGTTAGGCACACCGCCGGGTTGCGCCCAGTCGCGGTTCTGCTGGGCAAGCGGCAGCATAATCGGCTTGTCGGCAGCGGCGAGATTGGCGCTGAGGTTCTCCTGTTGGATGACCGGGATGCGCTTGCCCGGAAGGGGAGTTTCCTTCTCGGCAAACGGGTTGAGATCCTGGATCTTCGGTAGGCTCGGCAAGCTCATGCCGGCGAGGCTATCGGCGCACCCGGACAGAGCGAGACCACACGCCAGCGCGAGGGCGCAACCGCGCAACGCCCTCATCCCTTCGCGGCACTCGTCGGTTCCGGCCCTCACCATGAAATCCTATATGTGGGGTCTACTTGGTGTTCGCACCGGCGGGCGCGGTGCTGCCTTGCTGCGTGCCGTCCGGGGGCTGCGCAGCCGGCGCAGGCTGCTCTGCCGCGGGCGGGGCTGCCTTCGCCAGCTCTGCCTCGGTCAGCATCGCCATCATTACGCGAGCACGCTCGACGATGCTCGGCGGGGTCTTCGGATCGCTCAACAGGTGCTGGTACTCCTCCCGCGCATCGTCAGTCTTGCCGGCCTTCTCGGCAGCCAGTGCCAGCAGCTCCCGGGCGCTGTAACGCCACGGGTTGGTGTCCGCCGTCAGACGCGTGAGCCGATTCTGCATCTCGGTAAAGTCCGCGGCGTCTATGCGGAGCGTTGCCGCCTGCAGCAGCGCGTAATCCGACAACAGAGGGTCAACGTCGCCGCCTTTGGCGAGCGCATCGTATGCGGCAATGGCCTCGTTCGTCTTACCGCTAGCGCGCAGCGCGGCCGCTAGTCTGAGGCGCGCCAGGGTTGCATAGCCCCTCGGAGCGCTCGCAGCGATCTCCTCAAGCGTGTTTTCCGCCTCGGCCTGCTTATTATTTGTCGCTTCCTGGGTGGCCAAGGCGAGGCGCGCGCCCGCGGCCTCGGCCGCAGCCATGCGGCGGCTTTCGAGGTACTTGTAGCCGCCGATGCCCGCAATGATCAGCGCCACAAGCAGGAGCAGGTAGGTGCCATAGCGCTCCCACAGCTTGAGCAGCTGCTCACGCCGGAGTTCCTCGTCGACCTCGCGCGCGAGGCTGT
>JBPYEF010000247.1:0-6711 GCA_051985875.1 Hyphomicrobiaceae bacterium | reverse complement strand
CTCAAGCTGCGCGTATCCGCCGCCACGTTCGAGGCCGGCCGCCGCGCCGAAATGCTGCTCGCGGAGCTGGTGACCCCGGAACCGCTCGCCATCACGTTGTTCGAAGACCCTGCCTGCGCCTTTGCGGTTGAGGCCTACTACGCGGACGCGCCGCCGCTCGACCGCCTGGCGCAGGCGCTCGCCCGCCTCCACACCGACCTCGGCCCGCCGGCGCTGCAGGAGGTGGCCGATGCCAACTGGGTCGCGCTGTCGCAAGCCGCGCTGGCGCCGGTGCGCGCCGGCCGCTTCCTGGTGCACGGTCGGCATGATCGTCGGCGCATCGCCTTTGTGCGCACCGCCGTCGAGATCGAAGCCGGAGAGGCATTTGGTACTGCCCACAACGCAACGACGGTGCTCTGCCTCGAGAGCATCGACTACTTGGCACGCTCGCGGCGCTTCCGCAGAGTCCTCGATCTCGGCTGCGGTACCGGAATCCTCGGCATCGCGCTGGCGCGCGCCCAGCCGACCGCGCGCGTCATCGCCAGCGATAGCGATCCGATCGCCGCGGCCATCGCGCGCGCAAATGCGCGCCTCAATGGCGTCGCAGCGCGCGTGCGCATCATCACGGCGAGGAGCTTCGATCATGCCGAGCTGCGCCCGCCCGAGGCATTCGATCTGCTGCTTGCCAACCTGTTGCCGCGGCCGCTCATCGCGCTCGCCCCCACCATGCGCCAGCGACTGGCGCCCGGCGGCGTCGCCGTCCTCTCGGGAATGCTGACGGCACAGGCACGCCAGGTTTGCGCGGCCTGCTGCGGCGCAGGCCTGCGCCTTGCAAGACGCCGCAGCCGCGACGGCTGGACGAGCCTCGAGCTGACGGTGGCGTAGTCTCGCCACAGCGGCGATGCCGCGGGCGCGTGCCGATACGGCGTCGGCGGAGGGCATGGATGTGTCGCGCTGGCCGCGGCACGCTCGCGGCGGTGCGCTCATTGCGGCACGCGCGTTGCGGCACGCGCGTTGGGGCACGCTGGGCTTGCCATGCTTTGGCAAACCGGTGCACGAATAATGCCTGGAGGCGCCGGCAATGCCCAAGCGCGGCACGTGCGCCTCCTGCGGCAACCAAGATGGAGCGCGCTCAGCATGAGGTTTGAAGAGTACCGCAAGCACGATGCGACGGCGCTCGCCGGCCTGATCGCCAAGCGCGAGGTCAGCGCGGGGGAGGTCATAGAGGCGGCGATTGCGCGCGCCGAGCAGGTCAATCCCGCGATCAACGCCATTGTGCATCGGCAATATCAGCAGGCGCGCAAGGCGGTTGCCGCCGGCCTGCCGTCCGGACCGCTGCACGGCGTGCCGTTCCTGATCAAAGATCTCGGCTTCTTCGAGACCGGAGAGCCCGCCACCTTTGGCAGCAGCCTGTTTAAGGATTTCATCGCCGACCACGACACGGCCTACGTGACACGCTGCAAGCGGGCCGGCCTCGTGTTCATCGGCCGCAGCTCCAGTCCCGAGTTCGGTCTCAACCCCAACACCGAGCCGAGACTGTATGGACCCTGTCACAATCCCTGGAACCTCGCGTACTCGGCGGGCGGCTCCTCGGGGGGTGCGGCGGCGGCGGTGTCCGGGGGCGTGCTGCCGCTGGCGCACGCGACTGACGGTGGCGGATCGATCCGCATCCCGGCCGCGCAGTGCGGGCTGTTTGGGCTGAAGCCGTCACGCGGACGCGTGTCTTCCGGGCCAGACGCCGGCGAGGGTTGGGGCGGCCTCTCCGCCGGCCACGTCGTCAGCCGCAGCGTGCGCGACTCTGCCCTCATGCTCGACTGCACCGCCGGGCTCGAGCCGGGAGATCCCTACAGTGCTCCGACCCCCGCAAGCTCGTTTGTACAGTCGCTGTCCCTGCCCCCGCGCAGGCTGCGCATTGCGCTGATGCGCAAAGATCATCGCGGCGCGGCGTTGCATCCGGAGTGTTTGGAGGCGGTGCAATCGGCTGGCCGGTTGTGCCAGAGTCTCGGCCACATCGTCGAGGAGGCGGAACCGGGCCTCGACCTGGTTGCGCTCAGGCCGATGACTGCCAGGATCGCCGCGGCCAACACCGCGCGCGTCTGCGGGCTGCGCTGGAAGGCTTTGCGCAGAGAGCCGAACCCCGGCGACCTCGAGGCGGCGACGTGGGCGGTATATGAGCGCGGGCTGAGCCTCAGCGCCGTCGAGTACGTCGAGGCAATCACCGCGATCCACGCCGCCGGGCGCAAGATGGCGGCATTCCTGACGAGCTACGACGTCATTCTCTCGACCACGCTCGCGGGGCCACCGCCGAAGCTCGGCTTTTTCGATCAGAATGGGGACGTGCAAACCTTCACCGAGCGGGTCACCGCGTATTTGTCGGTGACGCCGCTGCACAACGCCACCGGCACCCCGGCGATGACGGTGCCGCTGCACTGGAGCGGCGAAGGCCTGCCGATTGGCGTGCATTTCGCGGGCCGGTACGGCGAAGAAGCGACGCTGCTGCGGCTTGCCGCCCAGCTCGAGGCGGCACGGCCGTGGTTTGACCGCGTGCCAACCCTGTAGCGCGCGAGCGCATCTTCTTGCGGGAGCGGCAACCATAGCGCGGCGCTTGGCACGGCTATCCGTTGTCGAATGGAAGCGGGTGCGTCGCCCGGCAACTTCGCGGATGCGTTGCGCCGGGCGAAGCGCCTTGTAGGCGTAGGTCGGATAGAACGCGGACCGCCAGGCGCCGGGCGCTCTCTTCGATCGCCCGGTTCACCTCCCGCGGCCGTTCCGCCGCAACGCGCAGCGTGACGACTTGGCCGATGCCCATCATCACCTACCAGGAGACCACTTCGATTGCCTCGGGGGGAGATTTTTTTGAAGCAGGCGTTACCCTTGAGCGCTCGTTGCTTTTCGAGCGTTTTGCACGCTTCGTGGCGCAACAAGATCGTGAGCCGAAAACCGTCCTTGGTCGGCTCCCCGGCGGCCCTGAGCCGGTGGCGATTGACCCGCTAATTCGGCCCGTGGCATGGTTCAACGACAGCGTCACCCCGCATTGCGCAGGACCCCATGATGACGGTCGAGGAGGCCATCACCGGCCGGCACAGCGTGCGCGCGTTCTTGCCGGATCCGGTCCCGCGCGCGGTGATCGAGCGGATATTGCTGATCGCCGGCCGGGCGCCATCGGGCAGCAATGCCCAGCCCTGGAAGGTATGGGTGCTCGAGGGCGAGGCCAAACGCGAGATCAGCCGCGACCTCGCCGAGCGCTATGATCGCGGCACGGTCGGCAAGCGCGAATTCGATTATTATCCGCAAGTGTGGCGCGAGCCCTATCAGGCGCGGCGGCGCGCCTGCGGCTGGGGACTCTACGGGGTACTCGGCATCGGCCGGGCCGACAAAGAGAAGATGCACGCGCAGCATCGGCGCAATTACCTGTTTTTCGATGCCCCCGTCGGCCTGATCTTCTCCATCGATCGCGATCTGCAGATCGGCTCATGGCTCGACTATGGAATGTTCCTGCAGGCGATCATGATTGGCGCACGGCAATTCGGGCTGGAGAGCTGCCCGCAGGCGGCGTTTTTGATCTTCCACGACGTGCTGCAGCGGCGGCTCGGAATCCCCGAAACGCAGATGGTCGTGTGTGGCATGTCGCTCGGCTACCCGGACCCGACCGCCGAGGCCAATACGTTCACGCCTGAGCGCATGCCGCTCGGCGACTACGTGACATTCATTGAGAGCTTGCACGCGCCGTGAGGCCACAGTGCCGCGATGCGCCAAATCATCCGCGCCCGGCCTAGGGGCGACGCCATTGCGGGCGCACGCGTGCGCCGCAAGGCACTGCGCGCTGGCGCCATGGCGGCGAGCGCGGCCGCGCCAGAGCTTGCGCACCTTGGCAAGCAAGCCGTGCGCGGGCGCCTCCGCCGCGCCGATTGCGATCCGGCCGATCCGATGCTGCGGCAGGTGTTGTGCTGCGCCTGCGTCCTACCCCTGCCGCGCCTTCCCTCTCGCGGCAAGATGCCCGCCGCGCTAGTCTATGCGGGGGCGATCCCGAGCAGCAGCCTGGAAAGGTGGGTATGCCCGTGCAACCCAAGCCAGAGGACTACGATTACGATCTCGATCGGGCGTTGAGCTCGGTGCTGGCCATCAAGACGATCGTTCCCGCCGATGCGTTCACGGCCGAGACGCTGGGCACGGAGCGGGCCGGTAGCGGGGTGGTGATCCGCGGCGACGGACTGGTGCTGACCATCGGCTACTTGATCCAGGAAGCCGAGGCGGTTTGGCTGAGCTACGGCAGCGGGCGCGCGGCGGCCGGCCATGTTCTCGCCTTCGACCAGGAGACGGGTTTCGGACTGGTGCAGGCCCTGGCGCGCCTCGAGCTACCGGCGCTGAGGCTCGGCCATTCGGAGCGGGCGAAGGTGGGCGACGACGTGGTGATCGCCGGCGCGGGCGGCCGCCCGCGCTCGCTGGCCGCACGCATCATCGCCAAACAGGAGTTCTCCGGGCACTGGGAATACGTGCTCGACGAGGCGCTATTCACCGCCCCGGCACACCCCAACTGGGGCGGCACGGCGGTGATCGACGCGGCGGGCGAGCTGATTGGCATCGGTTCGCTGCAGATCCAGCAGGCCGCCGGCGAACGGCGCCTTGAGGACGTCAACATGGTCGTGCCGATCGACCTTTTGAAACCCATCCTCCAGGATCTGCTTGCCATCGGCAGGCAGCGCAAGCCGCCACGCCCGTGGCTTGGCATCTATGCGACCGAGGTTGGCAGCACGGTCGCCATTTTGGGGTTGGCGAGCCGCGGCCCCGCCAAGGATGCCGATTTGCGTGCGGGTGACATCATCCTCGGCGTCGCCGGCTCTTCGGTCAGCGATCTGGCGGGATTGTTCCGGCGGGTCTGGGCGCTGGGATCGGCGGGGGTCGACGTGCCGCTGCTGATCAATCGCGGCGGCACGACCTTCGAAACGCGCATCCGCTCGGCCGACCGCCGCAGCTTCCTCAAGGGGCCCGTGCTGCACTAGGCGCCGGCAAGCAGAGGCATAGCAATCCGTAGATCGCGAGCGCGCTCGCGCCGGTGATGCCGAGCGCGGCCGGGGGGTGGGCAAGCAAAGCGCCGATCCGCTCTGCATCCGCCCGCCGCACGCAGTCGACCACGCACGCACCGGCAATCATTTGGTCGCGACCGCGACTGCGCATTTCCGTCGTGTTCGCCCGCGTCTGCCGGTCGGCGATGGTCCACAGCTGCGCACGCACAACGCCCTCCTCGCTGGCGAGGCCGCGCAGCCAGGCCTCCGCGGCGGGCGTCGGAGCCATCTTGGCGTCGGCGCGCAAAACCACCGCGTGCGAGCCGATGAGATCGCCGTGATCGACGCGAAGGTCGCAGACGGTACGCAGCGTGCCGCGAAACGACTGCATGGCCTGCCGCGTCCACGCGCTGGGATTGTCCAGCCGCTCGATGTACGGCTCGGAATCGAGCACGGCGGCATCGTCCACCTCGTAGCAGGCAAAAAAGCGCCTGTCGCCGCCGCTGAGGGCCTCATAGCGGCGCCCACAGCGGAATCCCGGCACGGCGACGCGCTCCCTGAGGTGCTCGCGGTTGTACCAGCGTTCGAAGTGCGCGAGGCCCTCGGGCACGCAATCGTTCCAAACGGCGAGGATTCCGGCCACTTGCCCTATCCTCACGCCGCGTTGCGCCCGGCCTCGGAGGCGAGCAGACCGGCCGATCTCAGCGCCGCACGGATGCGCTCGATCTCGGCCCGGCCGAGTTTGACGAGCGGCGGGCGGACGTGTGCCGCGGGCAGCCGCCCGAGCAGCACCAGCGCCTCCTTCATGCGGTTGTGCATGTCGACGAAGGGGTCGTCGTAGAACACCCGCATCAGCGGCTCGATGCGGTCGTTGATGCGCCGCGCCGTGACGAGATCGTTGTGCTGTACGGCAGCAAACAGTTGCGCCTGCAGCTCGGGAATGACACTGCCGCTGCCCGACAATAGGCCGTTGCAGCCAAGCACAAGCGAGGCGAACAGCCAGGCGCTGTGCGTCGAGAGCACGTTGACCTTGCGCGGCAGATTTTGCAGCGTGCGCACGTGCCACTCGTGGTGCGGCACGTGACCGATCCAGTCCTTGATGGCGCGGATCGTCGGCACCTTCTCGCACAGCTCGAGCAGCGTCGCTTTCGGATAGCCCTGCCCCGTGCTCAGCGGATACTGGAAGACGATCAGCGGCAGATCGGTGGCGTCGGCGATGCGCCGAAAATGCGCAAGCACCATCTGCGGCGTTTGCCCCAGCGTGAACGGGGCCGGTGGAAAGACCAGCAGGGCGGAGGCGCCCCCCGCGGATGCCATGCGTGCAATCCGCGCCGCCTCGAGGCTACCGTCCGCCCACACGCCGCTGACGAGGGGCAGACGCCCGCCGACCGCGTCCTGGGCAATGTCGAGCACGCGGCGCTGCTCCTCGAATGTGCAGGATGCAACCTCCGTCGAATGCGCATTGACCGTTATCGCCGAGATGCCCGGGGTCGCGGCGACGTCGCACAAGTGCTTGCGGAAGCTCGCCTCGTCGATCGCCAGCTCGGCGTCGAACGGCAGCAGGACGGCGGGAATGACGCCCTTCGGCAGATAGGAGCTATGCCGGGCCATGGTCACCTCGGGGTTGCGCAACCCGCAACACATGAGCGCTCATCGCTCGCGCGGTCAAGGTCCCTCCGCGCGATCCGCGCCGCGGGCCGGCGACGGCGGCGCCCGTGGCGTTGCTGGC
>JBPYEF010000246.1:0-7833 GCA_051985875.1 Hyphomicrobiaceae bacterium | reverse complement strand
GTCCTTGGGGATGTCGACGACGACGGGCCCGGGGCGACCGGTGCGCGCCACATAGAACGCCTCGTGCAGCACCCGCGCCAGGTCGTTGACGTTCTTCACGAGCCAATTGTGCTTGGTGCACGGCCGCGTGATGCCGACCGTGTCGCATTCCTGAAACGCATCGTTGCCGATCAGGTGCGTCGGCACCTGGCCAGTGATGCACACCAATGGAATCGAATCCATCAGGGCGTCGGTAAGCCCCGTCACCGCGTTGGTCGCCCCCGGTCCGGACGTGACCACCACCACGCCGACCTTGCCGGTCGAGCGTGCATAGCCCTCCGCTGCGTGCACCGCCCCGCCCTCCTGGCGGACGAGGACGTGCTTGACCTTCTCCTGCTGGAACAGCTCATCGTAGATCGGCAGCACCGCGCCCCCGGGGTAACCGAAGATGTGCTCGACGCCTTGATCGGCCATCGCCTTGATGACCATCCCGGCTCCCGACAGCGTCAATGCCATGGCGCAATTCTCCTCGCGCTCCTTTCCCGGGCGGCACGCTACTTTAGGTGAGAACGGCGGGTCAACGGCTATCGTCAAATAAATGGAAAATCACTTCGTGAAAAACTTTCCATTTGTTGCGTATTTATCTTCTTCCACGCAATCATATTTCTCTTGAACCAGGTCCGCTGGCGCTTCGCATAGCGCCGCGTGGCCGCGGTCGCCGCGGCCATGGCGGCCTCCAGCCCAAGCTGCCCGACGAGATGGGCGGCCAGGGGAGCAACCCCAAGCGCCCGCATGACCGGCAGCTCGCCAGACAGCCGTTGCCCGATCAGGGCCGCGACCTCGCTCAGCGCGCCCGCGGCGACCATCGCCTCGAAGCGGCGGCCAATCGCCGCGGCGTGCAGGAGAGGATCGGGCACGACCAGCAGGCGCAGTGTTGCATCCGTGGCGACGATGGGTCGTCCGCGCACCCGTTGCCAGCTTGCGAGCGAGCGTCCGGTGCCTTCGAGCACCTCGAGCGCCCGCACGATGCGCTGCGGATCGCTCGGCCTGATCCGGGCCGCACTCTCCGGATCGCGCGCGCCCAGCAGTGCGTGCAGGTGCTGGGGTGTGCTGAGCGCGGCCCGCCCACGCCAATGGGCACGCACCTCCGGGGCGATTGCCGGCACCGGCGAGAGCCCCTCGAGCAGGACCTTGAAGTAGAGCCCCGTCCCGCCGACCAGGATGGGGATGCGCCCCTGCGCGCGCGCCCTGGCAATGGCTTGTGCGGCATCGCCGCCATAGCGACCCGCCGAATAGGCTTCCTGGCCGCTGCAAAAGCCGTAGAGATCGTGGGCTACACGTGCCTCCTCCTCAGCCGTGGGGCGCGCTGTGAGAATGCGCAGATCACGGTAGACCTGCATGCTGTCGGCGTTGATGATCACGCCGCCCAGCCTCTCGGCCAAGCGCAGCGCGAGACGCGACTTGCCGCTTGCCGTCGGCCCGCAAATCAGAATGGTGCGCGCGGATGAAATATGGCGCATTGTCCTTCTATGCACGGGGGCGACAGCAAGGCAAGCCGCGACATTGGCCGGCGGCAACGGCCGTCGGCGGCAGCGGTCCTTGTCGCTGCCGCGCCCGCGCGCATCGCCGGTTGGGGAACTGCCGGCGCCGCGCATGGCCGCCGTTGCGCCGGGCGAGGGACGTTACCTGGGCCTGCCCCAGCCCTGTGCGTCACCCAGGCGCGCCATAAGAGGATACCCACGGCCGATGCCTGAGCCGCGCGCCCTAGTCGCCGTTCTCATCGCCGCGCCCGGTGCACGCACATTGCAGCAGGGATTTATAGACGCGGCGTGCGCATGCGTCGCCGCGCATTGTGCGCCCAGGCCAGCCGCTCCGCCGCGGATACGCTGCCTCTCGCCGAACGAGGCCTACGAGGTGGCGTTTCATGCCGAACCCGATTTCGATTTGCTACCGCTTGCACACCGTTTGCGGGCGCTTGGCAGTGCGCCGCAGTTCGATCTGGCGGTGCTACCGGCCGAGCATCGGCGCAAAACACTGCTCGTTACCGACATGGAGTCGACGATCATCCAGCAGGAATGCCTCGACGAGCTCGCCGACTATCTCGGCCTGCGCGAACCCGTCGCCGCCATCACCGATCGGGCCATGCGGGGAGAGCTCGATTTTGCAGCCGCCCTGCGCGAGCGCGTGGGGCTGCTCAAGGGGCTCTCGGCCGAGACCCTTGCCGAGGTCTATCGCCAGCGCGTTACGCTGATGCCGGGAGCGGAGGCCCTCATCGCCACCATGCGCAGGCATGGCGCGATTTGCGCCCTCGTCTCGGGGGGGTTCACCTTTTTCGCCGAGCGCGTGGCCGCACGGCTCAATTTCGATGTGCAGCAGGCCAACCGTCTCGAGATCGTAGCGGGCAGAATCGCCGGTACGGTCGCGGAGCCGATTCTCGGGGGTGAAGCCAAGCTCACGGTATTGCAGCGCCTGCGCGCCAACCTCGGCGTGGCGCGGGAGTTAACGCTCGCTGTCGGCGACGGCGCCAACGACATCGCCATGATCAAGGCGGCGGGCCTCGGCGTCGCCTTTCGCGCACGGCCGGTGGTGGCAAGGGAGGCTACGGTCAGCATCGTCCACGGCGACCTGACCGCGCTGCTGTATCTGCAGGGCTATTGCGCGCACGAGTTCGCTCGCGCCTGATTGGGACCGGCCGTCTCGACCCGAGGGGCGGCCGCTGTCGCCGGGACAGATCCCAGGGATGTAGGCAGGGATGCGCAGGAATGTGCAAGAAGTAGCAAGGCTCTGATTCATGGGGAGTTGGCCGTGCACCGCGCTCTGTTTGCTCATGCGCGAATTGGCAAATGGGTGCACGGGCTGCGTCCCGCCAGTCGTGCGTGGCAATCTCAAGGCGATGCGGCGGCCGGCAGCAGGACCTCGCGGGATTTGTCGCCCTTGCCCGGAGATGGACTGCGCCGATTGCACCGACAGACAAAGCGCCGATACACAGGCTAAGGTTTAAAACTGCTTAAGGGCTGCAGGGGCCAGCCGCCCTTCCTCGGCTGCCTTCAAAACGAAGATACGAAGGGTGAACCAAGCCCGCCATAGGCCGCCATTTTGCACCTTCGGATGAAGGTAGCACAAAATCCGGCCGGCGCGGCCTGCGAACCGGTTCGCCGTCTCGAAGTCGCCGCGTTTGCCCGCCGCAAAAGCGAACTCCATGTACCGCGCGGTGGCGGTGGCGTCGAAGGCCGGCGGGTCCAGAATTGCCCGCAAGGCCTCAATACCGGCGGGCTTGGCATTGAGCCTAAGATCGTACGCTTCCGCATCGCTGAAACGGCCCTGGCGCAGGTACTCCGCGCGCAACGGCACTTCCTCTTCATAATCGACATCGGACGAGGCAAATGCCTCCGCAACGGTCAGCCCGCCCCTTTCCAGCTTCACAATCGCACGGGCGGGTGCAAGCTGAACCTCAATCATTTCCCTGACGGAGGGGCTCGTTTCTGTTTTCGCCGCTCCGGCGCGATCCTCCGCGGCGGCTTCCTCAAACGAGGCGAGCAGAGCTTGAGCCCCGGCCTTGTCCCCCGTGTCTTCAAGCTGAGCCGCGCGGAAAGCCACGGCGCGAGCGAGCGCCCAGGGTTCGCTTGCCTTGTCATCCGCCACCAGGGCGATGTCCGTGGCACCAAGGCGGACGAGCCAATAGAGCGCCTGCGGCGGCCAGAAGCTGCTTGCGCCGCTCTCCGGCGCTTGCCGGGCACGCGCGGTCAGGCGTTCCAGAAAGCTGCGCGCCTCGGCCTTGCGATTCATTTCGCTCATCGCGTTGGCAATCGCGCCGGCCACTTGCAGCATTTCGCGGCTTAAAGCCTGCGACTCGTGGAAGGCCACGGCCTGCTCCCATGCGCCTGCGCGCAGCAGCTCGCGGATGAGCGCCGATTTCGTGATTTTGTCTGGACTGGCCGTCACCAAAGCAGCGGCCTCGTCGTAGCGGCCATCGAGGACCAGGAGACGGATGACAAACCGGTACCTGGCGGCATCATCCTTGGCGTTGTGCGCCATGAACGCGCGAATTTCCTGCACTGGGCCGGTACGCATCAAGCGAAGGGCCGCGCCCAAGTCCGCTACCGTCCCCGACGAGATTTGCGTTTCAACTCTGCGCGCGGCGTTTTGCGTCAACCAGCGCTCGACGGCGCCACGCTGGCCTGCGATTTCAGCCGCGGCGAGGATGAGCGGAGCAGACCTCCAGTCATCGATTTGGAGCTGCGTGTCTAGGTAGGCTTCGAGGGCCTGGCCGCTGGTGGCGGGCATCCAGCATTGGCTTGGCTCCTCATCGCCGCGCACCGCGCTGGCATTTGCCTCCGGTGGCTCGAGGAGTGCAAAGGTGTCCTGCAACTTGCCGCCATGCACGAAGGCCAAGACGTAGGCGCAAAAGCTCAAGACCAGCGCCCCCAGCACCACGGGAGCCTGGAACCAGCCCAGGCGTTTGCGCTGCAGATGTATGCCGAGGCTTGCCTGCTGGATGAGCTGCAGGCCCGCGAAGACGAACACGATGCCAAGGATCACGGATTGAAGATAGAACGCCAGCACGAGGCCGGCGGATGTGCTTAGCCAAGCAATCGCCCGTGCAAGCCGCCTATGGATGGCGTGCAGCACCGCGTTCGCGGCTACCCCACCGTCAAGAGGGGTCAGCGGCAGCAGGTTAAGACCGTTGATTAGCGCGAACATGAAACCCGCGTGGGCCGCGAGCTGAGAGTCGTTGCGATAGGCGAACCAGATGAGCCCGGCGGTGGGCAGCAGGCTCATCCCCGGCCCCATCAGCGCGACGAAGGCATGTTGCGCGTCGCTTTCATACATGCGCTTCGGCATGGCCATCCCGCCGATGAAGGGGATCAGCGTAATAAAGCGCACCCCGCGGCCGCAGATCCACATCGCCAGCGCGTGGCCCGCCTCGTGCAGCGCGATCAACACGACGAGCAGGACGGCATCCTTCCAGCCGGCCAGCCACCAGAAGCTGGCCAACGCCGCAACGAGCCACGCCGCCTGCGTCAGCCAGCGGCGCGCCGCCCTCGGTGCGGTTCCCTGCCGGCTTTCCGCCTCGGTCTTGACGAGCCACGCTAGAACCCGCAAGCCCAACGGTGCGGCGATCCGCGTGGCGGGGCGCCGGTGCGTCAGTTCGCGGTATAAGTGCAGCCGCGTCGAGCCGCCCGGCAGCGCCTCGAACGTCGCGCCGAACACACCGTCCGCCCCGGTTTTCGCGGAGTTCTCGCTGTGCTCGGGCAGATACTGCACCGCCATGCCGTCTTCGGTGTCCTCGATCCTCCGCGACGCAATGGCGGACTTCGCTTCGCCGCCCACAAAGGTGCGCGTTACCACAACGCCCTCGACCCCCGGCAACGGTTCCTCGACGCAGCGAATGTTCGCCTTCGCAAACGTGACGTCCGCCCCGGTTATCAGACTGCGAACCATCTCCTTCGGCGCGTTGATAATGGCCCGGTACGTATAGCGTCGCTGGGTACGGCGCGTGAGGATATCGTACGCCGCCAATGCAACGTCCCACAACGACCGCAGAAAGCCCAGAATGTATGCCATATGTGCCCGGCCAACGGTTTGCGCGAACGTGAGTGCGGGTGACGGCGATTTTGCGGCGTGCCGGTGGGCGTAAGCACTCGCTGTGCCCGTGGCTATATCCGCGCCAACAGCGCGTCCATCGCCATGCTCGACGGGCAAGCGTATGTGGTCAACGGAACCACCAAGGGCCACGCCTGAATGGACGCCCGAGTGGTTCAAGATGCGCGCGAGGCGGCTGCCACCCAGATCACGCCAGTCCGATTCGGAGTACACCGTTGGATCTAAGTTTCTCACTAACGAATTCAGATCAGCAGGGATTGGCTGAGCATGCCCAAGATATTTGTACAGCTGACAGAAGGTATCGATAAAAGCCTGCAACGATGAGTTCAGCAGAACAGCGGTTCATCGGTCTCAACATCCACGCTGAAGACCTGCCGCAACATCGCCGGCCAATTCAGGCCTAACCGGCACCTTATTGCTTCCGGAGTAAAAGAGAGCGCAACGGCACCGCCAAGCGCAAATGCGGCATTGGTTCTAGCATCGACCCAGTTTCGCACACCAGCGGGTGTCGGATCCTGGTTCGTCGTCGACACCCGGGCATAACCCAGCACCGCTCCTTGTCTGGCGCTGTCGTCTTGCCCTTCGCCGCCATGGTTCCCTTGCCGGGATGTCAACCCCGATAGGACGCCAATTCGCGTCCGCAACGCCGATCGGGCAACCCAGGCGAAGTCAGGGATTGGGAGTAAACCATCGCGTACTGGCGCGTGTCGGCGTGGCGCCGGGTGCATAGTGAAGCGAGCGGGGGGGGACGACGCATTCTGCTGCGCGCGGGTGTGGCATGAGCAGATTCCAGAAGAAGAATGATCGTCCATGTGATCCGCGTCACAGCGGAAGGGCAGAGTGATTCCTATCTCCTTTCTATCGAACACACACACGAGAAGGGAGAACGACAATGAAGACCGTCCTCGCCGCTCTGATCGCTTTGTCGGCTCTGACTGGCGTCGCCAGCTCCGCCAGCGCCTATAGCAATTACGAATCCCACTACACGATCAATTGGTCGACCGGCCAAGGCAGCTAATCCCGACTAACTGCGTCGACCTTTTGTGGGGCTGCGCCTAGTCTGGGCGGAGCCCCATTCCTTTGTTAGGCCCGACTTGTCAGGGCGCTCAACGCGTAACGAGAAGTCTTCTCCTCAACAGGTTCACCCACGCCTGCGTTGACCTGTCACCGGGACATCGCTCGCCCAAGCCAGCGCCAGGCCGCCCCGCAGCGGTCGCGGCCGCTCAGGGACAGTTCTGCGGCAACCTTGCCCGCCGACGCCAGCAGCGCCAGCACGCCTGGCCGCCACCGTCGCCACGCAGCGGTGCCATGGCTGAGTAACGTGAGCTTGCAACGGCGCCCGAGCCGCCACGGCCAAGAAGCGTGCACCTGGGCGATGAGCGCTTGCTTCCAGGGCATGAAACGGTCGTGCGCGGAGGCAAACCAACCGATTTGCATCAGCGCTGGCTGCGTCAGCAGGAACAGCCGGGCGATGAGCGCGGTTGCCAGCAGCTTGGCGGCGAGGAACAGCAGCCCGGCCGCGGCCAGATGGTTTGAGGCGATCAGCAGCAGTGCCAGGAATTTCAGGGGCAGGAGCAAAAGCGTCGGCAGCGCGAAGACGACGAGCGCCGCGTACGGCGGCAGCCGCTCGATAAACGCCTCCGCCGCCGCCCAGGGCCGCCAGCGGGACAGCCGGCCGAGCAGCTCGGCGAGCGGCCGCCAACCCCACTCCTCGAAGACGATGAGCAGCGCGAGCAGCAGCTTCAACGCGCCAAGCAGGAGCCTGGTGAGCAGCGCAGCCAACGCCCATAGCGCCGGGCGGCAGCGCCGCCATCCACCGACGAGCAGCTGCGCGTAGGCGGCGCGGTGGCGGGGCTCGCAAGGGTCGGGTGCGTCTTTCATCTGCCCGTGGTGCGCAGCAACAGGACCCCCATTGGGACCACGGCAAAAGTTGTGCCGCAGTGGAGGCTTGCCTTCCTCTAGCATGCCAGCGCGGCGACATTGCGCCTTACTTGCGATTGTAGTCCGCTAATCCTCAGCAAAGCTTAAGGTGAACGTCGCGGGCATACGCGTCTTCTGCCGCGCATCGCGGCACCCATTGCGCCAGGTTTGCGCGGCCCTACGGCTCGGGCGCGGTCGTCGCGGGGAGGGAAGTCGGTGACGGATCGGCGCTCAACCTACCTCCGCCGATGCGGCGCGCCTCTTCGGCCATGGCCTCGGCCAACACCTCGCGGGCCTGGTCGGCCTGGCGCTGGCGGCTCCAGAGGCTGG